>DATBAK010000045.1 GCA_036271555.1 Acidimicrobiia bacterium | reverse complement strand
CCAACGGTCAAGAGCGCGGGCTCGCTGACGGTTCGATGTGTAGAGGCGGGCGTATGCCCATTCGTCGGCGAGGGTGCGGTTGAATCGCTCGATCTTGCCGTTGGTTTGTGGTCGTCGAGGTCGGATCCGCCGGTGCTCGATCCCGTTGAGTGCGGCGGTGAAGTCTTTGCCGATGTAGTTCTTCGCGTTGTCAGTGAGGACGGCGTCGACCGTGATGCCATGGGTCGCGAAGAACTGCTGCGCTCGGTCCCAGAACCCGGCACAGCTCGGCCCGCGTTCGTTGAGCAGGATCTCGCTGTACGCGAGGCGGCTGTGCGCGTCGATCGCGGAGTGGATGAAGTCGTAACCGACGCGCGTCTTGGAGTGGTGGCCCGTGCCTTCACGGCCGCGCATCCGCCAGCCGCCTCCCGGTGGGATCCGTCCGAGTTTCTTGACGTCGACGTGCACGAGCTCGCCGGGCCGGTCGGTGTGGATGCGGCGGATGACCTGGCCGGTCGGGCGATCCATCCACGCGAGCCGGTTCACGCCATGACGGCACAACACGCGATGCACCGTCGACGCCGGCATCCCCACGATCGTCGCGATACGGGCCGGACCGAGCTTGCGACGCCGGCGTAACCGCACGATCCGGCGTTCTCGAGCGATGGTGGTCTGGTGCGGACACCGATGCGGTCGACTGGAACGATCGTTCAGCCCGGCTTCGCCTTCGGCGAGCCACCGCCGCCACCACTTGTCAGCCGTCTTGCGAGACACGCCCATCTCGGCCGCGACATGCGCGACCGGACGACCCGACGCAATCCGCTCGATCATGATCATGCGGCCACGCGCAGTCATTGGAGCGTTACCGTGCACCTGAGCCTCCAGAGAATCGTGGGTCTTCGAACAACCACACGATCCCTCGGAGGCTCAATTCATTGGCGGACCCACGTCACCAACGTGGACGGGCAACACAACTAGCCGCCGGCCGCCTCGCACCGGTACCGTCGGGCCGAGAACCCGGGCGGGCGGCGCTCGGTTCGGTTGCGGTGTGGGGTAAGGCAGCTACCGGACATGAATGGGGAGTGGGTCGGCATTCGACGGAGCATGCGTCCGCGCGCGCGTCGGGCGTTCGTCGCCACGGCGGCGGTCGTCGCCGTGCTCACTGCGGTGCTGCCGTACGGTCACGCCGCGGCCAAGACCCGAGCGGACGCGGTGCTCACCGCGACCTCGGACACGCCGGACATGAACAAGATCCAGCACATCGTGTTCATCATGCAGGAGAACCACTCGTTCGACGAGTACTTCGGCATGTATCCCGGCGCCGACGGCATTCCCGTCGACGGCGAGGGAAAGCCGACCATCTGCGTGCCGGATCCCGGGAACCAACGGTGTGACGCGCCGTTCCACGATCCGACCGACGCGCCCGCCGGTGGCCCTCACGGGCGTGACGATGCACTCGCCGACATCGACAACGGAAAGATGGACGGCTTCATCTCGCGCTATGAGCAGGTGTGCGGCGCGCACCCGCTGTGCAACGCGGCGAACCCGTCGATCATGGGTTACAAGCTGCGGTCCGACATTCCGAACTACTGGGCCTACGCCGACGACTTCGTCCTGCAGGACCACCTGTTCGAGTCGGCCGTGACGTGGAGTCGCCCCGCGCATCTCGATCTCCTGTCGGGTTGGTCCGCGCTCTGTTACAAGGCGGGCGACCCGATGAGCTGTCGCAACGAGTCGAACTTCGTGTCGAAGTCGCCGACGGGGGGACGCACCGACTACGCGTGGACCGACATCACGTACTTGCTCTACCGCGCCAACGTGTCGTGGTCGTACTACGTGTTCAAGGGCCAGGAGCCCGACTGCAACAACCCGTCGGCGATCAACTGCGTGCCGCGACCGCAGGACCGCAAGACGCCGAGCTTCTGGAATCCACTGCCCGCGTTCGACACGGTCAAGACCGACAAACAGCTCACGAACATTCAATCGGTCAGCGACTTCGTCGGCGCGGCGAAGGACGGCGCGCTCCCCGCCGTCTCGTGGGTGGTGCCGAACTACTCCGTCAGTGAGCACGCGCCCCGCAAGATCAGTGACGGGGAGAAGTACGTCACGTATCTGATCAACCAGTTGATGCAGGGCCCCGAGTGGGACTCGACCGCGGTCTTCCTCTCGTGGGACGACTGGGGCGGCTTCTACGACCACCTCACGCCGCCGACGGTCGACGCGAACGGCTACGGCATTCGCGTCCCGGGTCTCGTGATCAGTCCCTACGCGAAGCAGGGCACGATCGACCACCAGACGCTGACCTTCGACTCGTACCTGAAGTTCATCGAGGATCGCTTCCTCGGCGGCCAGCGCCTCGACCCCGCGACCGACGGTCGACCGGATCCCCGCCCCGACGTCCGCGAGAACGCGCCCGGACTCGGCAACGTCGTCGACGATTTCGACTTCACCCAACCGCCGCGGGCGCCGGTGCTCCTGCCGACGGTGCCCGGTTCGCAGCTCGCGACGCCGCTCACGCGATCGACCGGCGTCTCGAGCACGAGCGCATCGGAACCGGTCGTCGGGAACGCGCCGTTCGCGGTGACGTTCGACGGGTCGGCGAGCACCGATCCGAACGGCATCAGCAACTGGACGCTCGGGTTCGGCGACGGGAAGAAGTCGAAGGGGAACGGCGCGCCGCCCGCCGCGATTCACCATCGCTACGACACGCCCGGCTCGTACACCGCGACCCTCACCGTCGACGGGAACGACCACACGAAGGCTCGCGCGCGCCAGACCGTGATCGTCGACGCGGGTGGGACCAACCGGCCGACGTGGCTCACCTCGAATCCGCCGGTCGGCTACACGCCCGCGTCCACCTCGTTCGACGGTTCGCTGAGCGCGCCGGGCGATTGGTCGATCTCGTTCGGCGACGGCAGCGCGCGCGTCACGGGCGACGGAACGCCGCCGGCCGCGCTCGATCACACCTACACCGAGGCCGGCAACTACACCGCCATGCTCACGGTCACCGGCACGGACGGAAAGACGACGACCGCGCAGGCGCGCACCACGGTCGTCGACCCCGCGGGTCCCGACGCGCACACGAAGGCGGCGAGCCCGGTGTCGTCGACCACCGCGTTGCTCAACGCGCACGTGACCCCGAACGGCCCCGACACGACCGCGTGGCTCGTCTGGGGTACCGATCCCGCGCACCTCGACCACAAGACGGCGACGCAGAGCGTCGCGAGCGAGGACAACGTCGTCGCGGAGATCGATTCGCTGACGCCCGGAACGAACTACTACTTCGAAGTGGTGGCGACGAACGCCGACGGCACCGCGCACGGCGGCGTGCTCGAGTTCACGACCCCGGACTCATAGCGCGCGCCCGGGGACGTTACGTGCGCGCGTCGGATTCGCCGAGCTCTTCTTCCTCGATGCTCGCGAGCAGCGACCACGCGCCGCCGACGCACACGCACAGCGCGAGCAGCACGCCCTGCGGCTCTGACGCGGGACGAGCACGAAGCCCGACGTGATGACGGCGAGCATGAGCTCGGCCGTCATGTAGCGACCGCGTGAACACAGCAGCGGCATTGCAATCACTGCTCGCAAGTGGATCGAGATCGCAACGAAGATCGGGCCTGTGAGCACCGCGGCCGCGCCGCCGACCATCACGTAGAAGTCGTGCCGCTCGTCCACCGAGTACATCGCCGAACGACCAACCATTCCGTCCCCCCTCCGAATGGGAGCACAGCTTGCCCGCGTCGGCCGTACGTCAGGGCGATTCGCCGAGCAGCTGGGCCGCGAGGGTCGTCTGGACCCACTGCTCGTAGCGCGCGCCGCTCCAGCCCCGGTCGAGCACGAGCAGGCCGTAGACCTCGGGCGACGCGAGCGCGTGGATGACGTCGGCGGCGTCGCGTTGCCGCACGCCCGAACGGAGCGAGCCCGAACGCGCGAGTGAACGCGCGACGCGCTGCTGGCCCTCGTGCCGCTGGCGCGCGATGTTGGCGAGGAGCGCGGCGGCGCCCTCGTCGGAGCGCGCCGCGTCGGCGACGATGCGATGCACGGGCGCGGTCCGCGACATCAGGTCCCGGAGCAGTGCGGCGAAACCGGCGAGCTGCTTGGTCGGATCCGCGTCGGCGAGGAGCGCGTGCACCTGCGGACGGTCGGCCATCGCGACCGCGTCGTCGTCGCCGGCGATCGACACATCGAGCACGGCCTTCAGGATCCCGAGCTTCGAAGCGAACAGCCGGTAGACGGTGGCCTGCGGCGTGTCGGCGCGATCGCTGATCGCCTCGATCGTCGTCGCCCCGTAGCCGCGCTCGAGGAAGAGGTCGCGCGCCGCCTCGACGACCGCCAGCCGAGTGCGTCTCGTTCGCGCCTGTCCGCGCTTGACATTCCCCGCCATCGATGTGAGAGTAACACTCTCGAAACAAGAGCGTTACTATCGATTCTGACGAAAGGATCGAGATGTCGGACGCTTCGAAGAACATCGACGAGCGGATCAAGGAGCTCGGCGACTGGCGCGGCAAGAAGCTCGCGAAGGTGCGCAGCATCGTCAAGAAGGCCGATCCCCACGTCGTCGAGGAGTGGAAGTGGGCGAAGGCATCGAGCCCGGGCACGCCCGTGTGGTCGCGCGACGGAATCATCTGCACCGGTGAGAGCTACAAGAGCGTCGTGAAGCTCACGTTCGCGAAGGGTGCCGCGCTGAAGGACCCGAAGAAGCTCTTCAACTCGAGCCTCGCTGGGAACACGCGGCGCGCGATCGACTTCGCCGAAGCCGACGTGATCGACGAGAAGGCGCTGACCGATCTCATCCGTGAGGCCATCGCGCTGAACGAATCGACGAAGGCGGGCAAGAAGCGTTGACGCCGGAAGACCTCGCCAACCTCGCGCACCTGCGTCGTGCGCGCGATCTCATGGACCGCGAGTACTCGAACGCGCTCGACGTCGCCGCGGTCGCAAGGGTCGCGCTCATGTCGCCGGCGCACTTCTCGCGACAGTTCCGCGCCGCGTACGGAGAAACGCCCTACGCGTACTTGATGACGCGGCGCATCGAGCGCGCGAAGGCGCTGTTGCGGCGCGGCGACATCTCGGTGACCGACGTGTGTATGGCAGTCGGTTGTGCGTCGCTCGGCTCGTTCAGCAGCCGTTTCACAGAGCTCGTCGGCGAGACGCCGACGGCCTATCGCGCCCGAGACCACCGGGCGCTCGTGAGCATCCCGAGTTGCGTCGCCAAGCACGTCACCCGTCCGAGGCGAATCGCGAGTCAACCGAGCAGGATCCGAGAAGCACAGCGGATGGTCGGTTCTCTAGCGTTGCAGCCATGACCGTCACCCTTGCCTGCTGCTTCCTCCAGATCCACGACCCCGACGCCGCGCTCGCGTTCTACCGCGACACGCTCGGCCTCGACGTGCACAACGACGTCGCCCGCGAGCAGTTCCGGTGGATCACCGTCGGCTCGTCGGCGCAACCCGGTGTCGACATCGTGCTCACGAACTACCTCGACGGCAGTCCTGCCGACGCCGACACGATCGCCGCGCTGGTCGCCAAGGGCGCGATGAACGGCGTGCACTTCCGCAGCGACGATCTCGACGCGACGTTCGCGAAGCTGCACGACGCCAAGGCCGAGATCGTGCAGGAGCCGACCGACCAGCCGTGGGGCGTGCGCGACGGCGCGGTGCGCGATCCGTCCGGCAACCTCGTGCGCATCGAGCAAGTCGCCTCCCGATAGCGGGCGGTGCGCGCGCCCGTCGTGGGAACGTGGGGCGTGATCCCCGAGTTCGACGATCCCCGGCTCGTCGCCGTCTACGAGACGATCAACGCGTACGGGCCGGGCGAGCAACCCGACTTCTACGAGCGCCTCGCGCGCGAGATCGGCGCTCGCCGGATCGTCGACCTCGGCTGTGGCACGGGACTGATCACGCGCGCGCTCGCCGAGCGGGATTTCGAGATGATCGGCGTCGAGCCGTCGGCGCTGATGCTCGCCGTGGCGCGCCGGCAGCCGTTCGGTGACCGCGTCGACTGGATCGAAGGCGGCGCGGACGCGCTCGGCGCGGAGCGTGCCGACCTCGCGATCATGACCGGGCACGTCGCGCAGTTCTTCGTTGCCGACGACGACTGGCGCCGCGCGTTGCTCGCGTTGCGGGGCGCGATGCGATCGCGTGGCGCGCTCGCCTTCGAGACGCGCAATCCACTCGCGCGCGCGTGGGAGCGATGGACGCGCGCCGACGCGGTGACCGTGCGCGATCCGATCGCCGGTGAGATCGAGACGTGGACCGAGGTCGACATCGTTGCCGACGGCGTCGTCTCGTTCACGAACCACTACCGCTTCCTCGCCACCGGCGTCGACGTCGTGTCGCCCGCGCGGCTGCGCTTCCGGACCGAGGACGAGCTGCGCGCGACGCTCGCCGCCGCGGGCTTCGCGATCGCTCACCTCTACGGCGATTGGGACGGCCGTCCCGCGACTGCGACCACGCCCGAGCTCATCGTCGTGGCGAGTTGAGCGGAGCCGGGTAGCGTCGCCGTCGTGGCACGGTCGCGCTGGTCGCTGTGGTCCGAGGATTCGTTCCTCTGCATCGGCTGCAAGGGTTCGGTGCTGTCGATCGGCTCGATCGGCTCGGCCCTGTCGATCGGATCGATCGGCTCGTTCGCGTCGGCGTTCTCGATCGCGTCGGCGGGCAGCGCGCTGTCGATCATGTCCGCGTGGTCGAAGGGCGCAGTGATGTCCGCACCCTCCGCCCACGAGGACGTCGATCGCGAGTCCTGAGCGCTACGAAGCGGCGCGCGCTTCGGCGCGCGCCCAGTGTCGGCGCAGGTGCGGCACGAGGTCGGCCGGCCGCTCGAGCGGGAAGAAGAGCTTCGCCCCGTCGAGCTCGACGATCTCGGCGACGCCGGGAATCGTGTCGCGCAGCCAGTGCGCCCACTTCACGTCGAAGAAGTCGTCACCGGTTCCCCACACGACGAGCGTCGGCACGGTCAGCCGCGCGAGCGCAGGTTCCGCAGCGAGCAGGTCGCTCGGCTCGAGCTTCGCGATCATCCGCTCGAACTGGAGCGCGCGCTCGGGTGTGCCGCCGAGCGGTTCGAGGAAATCGCGCACGACATCGGTCGAGAGGAACATCGGGTCCTCGAAGCCGGTCCCGAACACGGCGGCGCGCGCGGTGTCGAGATCGGCGAGCAACGCGCCCGCGGTCGGCGCGAGCTCGCCCCGCTTGGCCAGCTCGACCGTCGGCGCGAACACCTCCGGCGGCACGTTGTCGTGCGTGTCGCAGTTCGTGAGCGCGAACGTGTGCAGACGCTCGGGGTGACGAGCCGCGAAGATCTGCGCGATCGCGCCGCCGGTGTCGTTGGCGACGAGGTCGACGGGCGGCAGGTCGAGCGCCTCGCAGAACGCGGCGACGTGGTCGGCGATCGCGCCGAGCGACAGGTCGTGCGTCGGGGCGCCGGAGTGTCCGTGCGCGGGCAGGTCGACGGCGATGCAGCGGCGTTCGCCGCGGAGCTCGTCGACGACGCCGCTCCAGAGGTAGGCGTTCGTCCCGACGCCGTGCACGAACAGTGCGGCGGCGCCGGTGCCGGCTTCGGCGTAGCCGAGCGGTCCCATCGGGGTGTCGATCGTGTGCCGGAGCGCGTTGAACTCTTCGAGTCTCATGGTGTGCGACCTCGGGGGATCGGGGGGCGGGTACGCTGGCCGATCACCGACCGACCGTCGGTCTAGAGTTACATACCGATCGTCGGTTTGTCAATGAGGAAGGCGGTCCCGTCGATGGACAAGCGGGCCGAGCGTGGGCGCGCCACACGGGACCAGCTCGTCGGCGTCGCGACCGAGCTGTTCGCGCAGCGCGGGTTCGACGGCACGTCGATCGAGGCGGTGCTCGAGCAGGCGGGCGTGAGTCGCGGCTCGCTCTATCACCACTTCGCGAGCAAGGAGGCGCTCTTCGCGGCCGCGCTCGACGCGGTGGAGGCGCACATCGGTGAAGAGACGAACGCGTTGCTCGCGACCCTCGGCGAGACGGACGCGCTCGGCGCCTTGCGCGCGGGATCGCTCGCGTGGATCCGGCTCGCCGGCGATCCGGTGGTGCAGCGCATCGTCCTCATCGACGCGCCCGCGGTCCTGGGTTGGGAGCGGTGGCGCGCGATCGAAGAGGAGAACGCGCTGGGAACGATCAAGGTCGTGATGCAGATGGCGGCCGACGAAGGTCGCATCACTGCAGACCTCGTCGACACGTTCGCGCACGTGCTCCTCGCGACCATGAACGAGCTCGCACTGTTGATCGCGCGCGCCAGCGACACGCAGGCCGCGCAGCGCGACGCCGAGAAGGCCGTCGACGAGATCCTGACCCGACTGCTCGGCTGATCAGCCGTCCGTGTTCTTGGGCGCTTCCGCGCGCACGACGAGCACCGGACATGGCGCGTGCCGCACGACGTGCTCGCTGACGGAACCGAGCAGCACGCGCGACACGAAGCCCTTGCCGTGCGAGCCGACGACGACGAGGTCGACGCCGAGCTCGCCGGCAGCAAGGACGATCGCACCGGCGGGATCGCCGGTCTCGATGCGCTGATCGATCACGACGGCGCTCCCGAGCCCGCTCCGGAGCGCACGCTCGGTATCGGCGAGCGACTCGTTCGCGTGCGCGGTCTCGCTCTTGCGGAGCTCCTCTTCCTGCTCGGGAGTGAACACCGGTCCCTCGATGCCGCCGCCAGTATCGGCCGGGAGATCGGAGACGATGTTCAACAGCGTGAGCTTCAGGTCGGGGTTCAGCAACGGCAGCGCGCGCCGTGCCGCATCGACCGCGAGGTCGGACCCGTCGGTGGCGACGAGCACGTGCACGACGACGACCTAGTTGCCGGCGAGGGCGACGTCGGGCAAACGCGCCGCACGCGCCTTCTCGAAGCGGTCGGCGATCATCGGCCAGTTCACCATCTTCCAGAACGAGTCGACCCAACCCTGCTTGTCGGTCTGGAACTGGAGATAGAAGGCGTGCTCCCACCCGTCGATGACGAGGATCGGGAGGTTGCCGGGCGTCATGTTGCTCTGGTGGTCGTACACCTGCTGCACCATCAGCGAACCCGCGAACGGTTCCCACACGAGCACGCCCCAACCGGAACCCTGCAGGCTCGTCGTCGCCTCGTTGAGCTGCGAGCGCAGCGCGTCCATCGAGCCGAACGCGTCGCCGATCGCGGCGGCGAGCTCGCCCTCGGGCTCGCCGCCACCGTCGGGGCTCATCGTCGGCCAGAACACCGTGTGCAGCAGGTGACCCGACACGTTGAACGCGAGCGCCTTCTCGAGACCGCGCAAACGCGCGGGATCGGGGGAGCCCGACGCGCGCAGCTCGACGAGATCGTCGAGCGCGGTGTTCGCCTGCTTCACGTAGCCCGCGTGGTGCTTGTCGTGATGGAGCTCGACGATCTTCGCGGAATAGTGCGGCTCGAGCGCGGCGTAGTCGTACGGAAGCTCGGGAAGTGTGTAAGCCGTCATCTTCGACCTCCGGGGGGTCTGGGTCCGTCGAGTGTCGCGCTCGAAGCTGTGCGAATCCGCAACCGCGACGGTGTACCCGGCGGCAGGACGGCCAGAAACCGGACCCCCTAACCTGCCCGGCCATGCTCGACGACGACGCTCGGATCGATGCCGCGACCGCGCTGCGCGACCTGATCCACGAGTTCTCCGCGCGCGATCCCGACGACGCGTTGCTGCGATCGGTCGCGGCGACGGCGCGCGCCGAGGCCGACGCGCTGCGGACCCACCCGTTGCGCGATCGCCGGGCGCTCATGCGTGCTGCCGTCGGGGGCGCCAGCCCGGCGGGTTTCAGCGACCGCGCGGTCGGCGGAGCCGCGAACCCGACGGGCGTCGAGCTGTCGGTGGAGTTCGAGGCCGACGAAGTCGTCGCCGAGGTCGTGTTGCGGCGTGCGTTCGAGGGCGCGCCCGGACGCGCGCACGGCGGCATCGTCGCCGCCGCGTTCGACGACGTGACCGGGTTCGTCATCGGGATGCTGCACGAACCCGCGTACACGGGTGAGCTCACCGTCCGCTATCTCGCGCCGGTGCCGGTCGACGAGACGTTGGTGATGCGCGCGCGCCTCGACGGGCGTGAACGGCGCAAGCTGTTCATCAGTGCCGACGCACACGCGGGCGAACAGGCCGGCGGGCACCTCGTCGCGACCTGCCGCGCGATCTACATCACCGTCGATCCGGCGCGCTTTGCGGGCGCGCCCGAGCCGCGCTGAGCGAACGCCGCGATCACGTCGGCGAAGCACTCGATCGGCGCGCCGGTGCCGAGGTCCGGGAAGCTCACGATCGCGGTCTGCACACCGGCGTCGGCGAGCGCGCGGAAGCGTCCGATCTGGTCGCTCACGGTTCCCGCGTTCGTCGTCGCGGCGTAGCGCTCGGCACTGATTCGCCGGGGTCGGAGCTGCTCGACGCTCGCCGCGAGTGCGTGCGTGTCGCGGCCGACGAGCGTGGTCGAGAGCTGCGTGACCGCGACCGTTTCGCGCGCGCGGCCGACGGCGTCGCAGTGGGAGTGCAGCACCGCGACCTTGCGTGCGACGGTGTCGACGCCGCCGATGATGTTGCACGCGTCGGCGTACTGCGCGGCGAGTCGGAGCGTGCGCCGCTCGCCGTTGCCGCCGACGAGGATCGGCAGGTGCTCCTGCAAGGGGCGCGGATAACAGAGCGCTTCGGGCACGGCGAACGTGCGCCCCTGGAACTCGGGCGTGCCCTTGCCCCACAGCAGCGGGAGCAATTGCAGCGCGTCCTCGAGGCGCGCGTAGCGCTCGGCGAGCGGCGGGAACGGCCAGCCGTAGGCGAGGTGCTCGGCTTCGAACCAGCTGGCGCCGAGCCCGCACGCGGCGCGCCCGCCGGAGAGGACGTCGAGGGTCGCGACGATCTTCCCGAGGTGGGCGACGTTGCGGTACGTCACGCCGGTCACGAGCGTGCCGAGCTGCACCCGCTCGGTGAGCGCGGCGAGGTACGCGAGCGTCGTCCAGCTCTCGAGCATGTCCATCCACGCGGCGCCGAACATCGGGATCTGCCGGAAGTGGTCCATGACCCAGATGCTCGAGAAGCCGGCGCGTTCGGCGGCCTGCGCGATGTCGCGCAGTCGATCGCGGATCTCACCGGAGCCGCCGGGCCACGTGTACGCGGGGATCTGGAGACCGAACCGCAAGCCGACGGGTTGCTCGGCCTGACGCGTCGCCAGCGGTGCACTCGCCGCGACCGCGCGCGGTGCCGTGCGCACCGCGGCGGGCTCGATGAACACGTCGAAGCCTTCGGCCGCGATCGCGTCGTGCTGGTCGCGTCGCTGACGCACCTGCTGCGACAGGACGCGCTCGGGCACGGCCTTGCCGGCGCTGCGATTGCGCGCCCGGCATTCGGCGATCGTCGCGGTGAACGCAACGGCGACGGCTGCGACGCCGTGGTGGTGTGCGAGCTCGCGCCACGCGGCGCGCCGCTTCGGGTCGAGACCGAGCGTGTCGACGACCGTCGTGAGGCCGCGCCGGACGCGCGCGTCGACGATCTGCTCGAGCAAGGCGAACGCGTCGTCGCTCGCCGTGAGATCGTCGGTGCCCGCACCGACGACACCGCGCAGCGCGTCGCTCGACACGATCTGCTCGGCGCGGAAGTGCGCGGCCGCCCAGGTGCTCTTGCCCGATCCCGACGCACCGACGAGCACGACGAGACACGGCGAGGGCAGGACGATGTCGGTGCTCACCTGCTCATGCGCTCGACTCGGTGATCGCGGTGGTGAGGAAGGCGCACACGTCGTCGATGTCGACGGAGCGTCGGAACGGTGGCATCGCCGCGAGCAGCGTCGTGCGGTAGTCGCGCGTTGCGAGCCGGGGATCGAGGACCGCGACGACGCCGTGATCGGTGCGCCGGCGGATGAGGCGACCGGTGCCCTGTCCGAGCACGAGCGCGGCCCGTGGGAGGTCGACCGCGCCGAACGCGTTCGCACCGCGTCGCTCCGCGTGCTCGCGCCGCGCCGCGTGCAAGGGATCACCGGGACTCGGGAACGGGATGCGGTCGATGACGACGAGCACGCACGCGACACCGGGCGCGTCGATGCCGGCCCAGAACGAGCGCGTGCCGACGAGGACCGACGTCTCGTCGTCGAGGAAGGTGCGCACGAGGTGGCCGGTGTCGGCGTCGCCCTGTGCGAGCACGTCGTGGTCGGTTTCCTCGCGAAGAAGGTTTGCGAAGTGCTTCACGTTCGCGTGCGATGTGCAGAGCACGAGCGCACGGCCGCCGGCCGCGCCGACGAGCCGCGCGAGCCGGTCGCCCGCGGTGCGCAACCACGCGTCGCGATCGCGCGTCGGATCGGGGAGATCGCGTCCGACGTAGAGGAGGCCCTGGCGCTTCCAGTCGAACGACGACGCGGCCTGAAGCGGCGCGTAGCCGAGTCCGCTGCCACCGTCTCCGCCGTCCCAGGTACCGAGTGGCGCCCTCGGATCGAAGCCCATTGCCGCCGCGAACTCGCGGAAGGGCGCGGCGCCGCCGAGCGTCGCGCTCACTGCGATCACCGGTTTGCGTTCGAGCAGCATCGCCGCCAGCGGCTCGCCGACGGCCACCGGCGCGATGCGCAAACGATCGGGTCCGCGACCGCGCTCGACCCATACGACGTCGTCGGCACCGGGCGCGGCGAGCCGGCGCAGCACCTCGAGCCGCGCGGTCGCGAGCCGCACCGCGCGCTTGGTCGCGTCGTCGGTCGGGGTCGATCCGTCGAGCCGGTTCGAGCTCGCGCTCGCGCGGCCGAGCTTCGCGGTAACGCTCGCGAGGCGTTCCGCGACCGCAGTGAGCGCGCCGCTCAACGCGTCGTCGGCACCGACGTCGATGCGACCTTCGCGATCGGTGACGAGCTTGCCGAGCGCACCGGCCGACTCGTCGAGCGCCTTCAGCGCGTCGGCGTCTGCGCCGGCCGTGCCGAGTACGCCCGCGAGGCGCACGAGAAGATCGGGCGCGAGGTCGGCGCCGAAGGCGTTCGTCGCGTTCTCCGGAAACGCGTGCGCTTCGTCGAGGATCACGACGTCGTGGTCGGGCAACACGGTGCCGCCGGCTGCGAGGTGCACGCAGTACAGCGCGTGGTTCACGACGAGCACGTCGACCTCGCGCGCGCGGTCGCGCGCGAGCTCCGCGTAGCACTCCGCGCCGAAGCCGCATTCGGCGCGGCCCGGACACTCGAAACTCGAGCAGCTCACCGCAGCCCACGCGGCGTCGGCGACCGGGCGCTCGATCGTCGATCGGTCGCCCGTCGTGGTCGTGATCGCGAGCGAAGTCAGGTAGTCGAGCTGCGACGAGAAGTTGCGTCCGACCGGCCGCTCGAACAGCGCGTCGGGCTCGGCGGCCGTACGCAACTTCGCGCGACACAGATAGTTCGAACGCCCCTTCAACAGCGCGAAGGAGAAGTCGACGCCGCTGAACTGCGCGACCGACGGCAGGTCACGGGTGATCAGTTGGGTCTGCAATGCGATCGTCGCGGTTGCGACGACGATGCGCCGTCCCGATGCGATCGCCGGCGCGAGGTACGCAAGGCTCTTACCGGAACCTGTCGGTGCCGCGGCGACGAGATGATGACCGTCGCGCAGTGCATCGGACACCGCGCGCGCGAGCTCGTTCTGTCCGTCGCGTCGTTCGCCTCCGAGACCCGCGATCGTCGCGTCGAGCAGCGCGATCGGGTCGGCGCGCGGCACGCGTGTAGCAGCGTTGTCACTCACGGTCGCGTCTTCATGAGAGTGCTTGACATTCGCGCGGCGTAATGCGGTGTGAACGATGTGGAAACTGTGGTCGACGTGCGCAAATTCAGTTGGTCACCCTTCGTCCGCTTTGCCGGGCCGACATTCACCGTGTTTTGCGGCCTTTTTCGACATTCTGCGCCGCGCGACGTTGCGGAATTGACACGCGCGACCGCCTAGGTTGCCCGTTCCGAGCCCTCCGTACGTCGTCATAAGGAGACCATGACTCTCGCACTCTGGACTCGGAGACGCGCACGCCGCGTCCTCATCCTCCTGATCATCGTCGCAACCGGACTCGGCGCTCTCGGTACGACCGCACTGCGGTCGGCCGGCGCGACGAGCACTCAGTCGGCACCTCGGTACAACTTGGTGCGCAGTCATTTCGGCCTCGCGCCCGGCAGTGGCTTCCTGCTCGATCAGGCCCATCTGCGGAAGGGCCTCGACACGATGAAGCAGTTGGGCGTGCACTGGATCCGTTCGACGATCCCGTGGCAGAACATCCAGCCCGAGCCGAACGGACCCTTCAACTGGAAGGGCGTCGACGCGCTTGCGGCGACGTTGCGGATGCCGCAGTACCGCGGGCAGTTCAGCCTCATCGTCACGTTCGAGGCACCGCCGCGCTGGGCCTTGGCGAAGAGCCGCATCAAGCACGTCGACTGTGGGTCGCAGCCGCCGTTCGACCTCGGCCAGTACGCGCACGCGCTCGCCGCGCTCGCCGGACACCTGAAGGCCACCGCGCACGTGTTCGAAGTCGAGAACTCGCCGAACATCGCGCGCCGCGGTCCGCGTCACGCCGACCCGTTCACGGTGTGGTCGACGCCGAACCCGTGCGCGTACGCGAAGCTCATGACGCTCACGACCGCGGCGGTGCACCACGCGCAGCCGGGAGCGACCGTGCTCGTCGGCGGCATCGGTGGGACGCAGGACGTCCCCCGGCAGCGCATGGCCGCGGACGAGTTCCTGTACGGCTTGTATCTCAACCACGCGAAGTTCGACGGCGTGGCGTATCACCCGTACTCGACGCCGGACCTGCCCTGCGCGCCGTCGAAGCCGGTGTGCACGTATGACTCGAACACGAAGATCAAGGATCACTACGGCATGCGAAACGGCTGGGATCGCATGCTCAACGCGCGCCGCGTGATGGTCGCGTTCGGTGACGCGAACAAGAAGATGTACATCACCGAGTTCGGCGGTCCGACGAAGGGTCCGCGCGGCAAGGCGCTCAGTGAAGCGCAGCAGGCGAACCTCCTCACTGCGGGCTTCCAGCGCGCGTCGCAGTACCCGTGGATCGAGGAGATGAGCTGGTTCACCTTCGACGACCGCGGCGGTGACCCGCAGGCCGATCCGGGCGGCGGGTGGATGGGCCTGATCCGCGCGAACGGCACGCACAAGCCGTCGTTCGGCGCGTACCAGCGCCTCTCACGCGCGGCCAAGGCGTGACGCGGCGGCGGTGCGAAGGATCGCACCGCCGCCCCGTCATGAAACGGAATAGTCGACGAGCGCGTAGATCAAGGCGCCGGGGGTCTGGTCCGAGCACACCTGGAGACCGCTCACGGCAACCGTGAGCGACGCGGTCTCGTTCGGCGGGTACACGCGGATCGCGTGAGCCGTCGCCGGCGGGCAGTTCTGCACGCTCGTGTCGACTTCGGCGAGCAGTGCGTAGGCGGTTGCGCCGGGAGCGATCCTCACGCCCAAGATGGCGCCACCTACGTTGCGTGTCGCGGGCACGCCGATCTGATCGCCCGCCGCGTCGAGGAACGACACGCCAAGAAAGCCGAACATCGCGCACCGGACGGTCCCGATGTTGCGCAATCGAAGCTCGAAGTTGAAGTGACCCGCGCTGCCTCGTTCCGGTCCGAGCGTGAGCGCGAGGTTCGCGGTCGCGCAGTCCGGAGGCGGGCTCGTCTCCGGAACGGTGGTCGTCGTCGGCAGGACGACCGTGGTGGTGCTCGGCGGGACGAATGGCTGGTAGTGGATGTCCATCGACGACCGGTGTCCGTTCCAGGCGAACTGGAAGTGCCAGCAGCCCGCGGAAGGCACATTGACGACCGTCACATAGGTCTGCTTGGACGAGCGCCCCGCCGTCGCGGTTGCGTGCACAACCGCGTGGCCACCGCGTGTCGCCGTGATCGCGAGCGGTTGCGCACCGCTCGGCGTGCGCACGATGAACTGGAACGTGTTGGGGCGTTCCGGATCAGGCGGCGAGAACGGCGCGCTGAAGAGGATCGCAAGCACGTTGCCGTCGGGCGAGAGCGAACGCAGTAGGTCTGTCGGTGGATTCGCGGAGCGTGCCCAGGACGGGATCGTTGTCAAAATGGGCCCGGCTCCGCACCCGACGGGCGCCGTCGGATAGGTCGCAGGCGGTGCGCCGCCGAGGTTCGGCGCGATTTGCGCGATCCCGAGGGATACGACGACCACCGCGACGATCGCCAAGGCGCCGAGCGCGCGCCGTTGCACGCGCATGCTCCGGCCGCGCTTCCACGCGTCCTTCACGTCGGGCGGACTCGACGGCGACGCGGCCGCGCCGCGCAGCAGATCCCTCATCTCATTCGACATCTGCCATCGACTCCTGTTCGATGCCGGCGTCGGTCACCAGTCCTTGGTTCCGCAGCGCGAGGATCGCCTGGCGCGTGAGTGTCTTCACCGTTCCGGTCGGGCAGCGCATCACTTCTGCGGTCTCCGCGACCGAGAGATCGGCGAAGTAGCGCAGCACCAACGCGGTGCGCTGACGGACAGGTAGCCGGGCGACCGCCGCGCGCACCGCGAGCGCGCTCGCGGTGTCGTCGTCGACCGGCGCGGTGGGCAGCAGCGCGCTCGCGTGCTTGCGTACGACCGCGCGGTGCCGGAAGTGCGAGCGCGCGAGGTTGATCGCGACGCGATGTGCCCACGCGCCCGGAGCCTCCAGGCTCGAGACCTTGCGCCAGTCGCGGCAGACGCGCGCGAGCGTCTCCTGCGCAAGCTCCTCGGCGAGGTCGGCGTCGCCGGTGAACAGCGACAGCGTGCCGACCAGCCGCGGCCACTCGCGTCGGCAGAAGCTGTCGACGTCGTCGAGGGTCACGATGTCGGTCATCGGCCGCTCACGGAACACAGACGCTCATCGGCGGCCTCGGGTTTCGTTACACCCCGGATCCATTTGTTGCTGCGCTCTCGCGCCGTGTGGCGGTTCGCAGGACCGCTAAAAGCGGTCGATCTTGCGGGTGAGGATGCGCAGGACCGGGTTGTCGGGGCCGGCGACGCCCGGATAGGAGACGCCGGCCTCGGCGGCGAGTCGGGCCTGGCGCTCGTTGATGGCGACCGAGCGCGCGAGGGCGAAGATCTCGTGCCACTCGAGGTCGCGGACCGCGCGGCCGAGCGCGCGTTCGTAGTGCGCGACGAACGCGGCGCGGTCGAGAAAGCCGGGGACCGTCTTCTTCACGAACTTCGTCATCACCTCGTCGAGCACGAGGTACCACGCGAGGTCGCTCTCGGCGGACCCGATCGTCGCGAGCTCCCAGTCGAGCACCGACGTGACTTCACGATCCGGGCCGAAGAGGACGTTGCCGATGCGCGCGTCGCCCCAGCAGAGCGACGCGGGCGGCTCGTCGGCGGGCACGCTCGCCGCGCACCACGTGATCGCGTCGCGCAGCGCCGGAGTCGGCGAGCCGTCGGCGGCCCAGTCGACGTACTCGCGCCACCATTCGACTTCGGGCGCGCTCGACTCATCGCCACCGCGCACGACCGCGTCGAGCTCGTGCACGCCCCAGTCGATGCGATGAATGCGCGCGAGTGTCTCGACGAACGTCTCGTGCAGCGCGCGTTGCGCTTCGCGCGACACGTCCATGATCGCGGCGTCGAACGCCGGGACCTCGGGCCCCGCGGTTCCCGACTCGTGCGTCATCACGAGGAACGGCGCGCCGAGCCACTGCTCGTCGGCTTCGAACGCGAGCACGCGCGGCACGGGCAGTTCGCCCTGCAGCGCATCGAGCAGCGCCGCCTGCGCCTGCAGGTCGTACTCCGGCCAGGTGGGAACGAGCGGCGGCAACCGTACGACGAAGCGGGCGGGAGGCCCGTCGGTCACGCCGGTCGTCACGAGCAGCGTCTCGTTCGACCAGCCCGCGTTCGGCCGGTCGAACGTGACGCGCGCGATCGCCGCGCCCGGCCATTGCTGCGCGCACCACGACGTGATGCCGCGGGCGAGCGCGTCGTCGTCCCGACGGCCGATGGTTGTCATGCCGGCGGCGGATGTTACAGACTCGCCCCTTGATGCCGCCCTCGGACGCCGGACCGCTCGTGGCCGCCGACGAAGGGTTCGGCCACCAGATCGTCGAGACCCACGCGCGCGTCGCGCAGGCCGATCGATCGTGGACCGAGAAGGTGTGTGCGCAGGCCGCGGCGCGCGACGGGTCGCTCCAGGTCGCGTTCGGCGTGGGCAAGTACACGAACCGGAACGTGTTCGACGGCTACGCGGGCGTGTCGCGCGGGCGGGAGCAGTGGACGGTGCGCGCGAGCCGGCGTCTGAGCGACGAGCTCGATCGCGTGGCCGCGGGCCCGTTGCAATACGACGTGCTCGAGCCGTTCCGGCGCGTGCGCTTCCGCTGCGAAGCCAACGACTCGGTGCCGATCGCGTTCGAGTGGGTGTTCGAAGCGGTCGTGCCGCCCGCCCTCGAGCAGCGCGACGTGCAGCGGTCGCGGCGCGGCTTCCGACTCGACGCCGAGGTGCTGCGCTACCACCAGATCGGGGTCGCGTCGGGTTGGGTCGAGGTCGACGGTGCGCGCCGCGACATCACGACCGACGAGTGGTTCTCGACGCGCGATCACTCGTGGGGCGTGCGCCAGGACGTCGGGATCCCACCGGTCGACGTCGAAGGCGCGGGCGCGGGCTCCACCGTGCAACGGAACTTGAATTTTCGCTTCTCGTGGAGCCCCATGCTGCTCGAACGGCCCGACGGCAGCCGCTATGCGATCCACCATCAACACCGGCAGCTGCGCGTGATGGGCTACGAGGAGACCAGCTTCGAAGGCGGTGTCGAGCATCCGGACGGACGCATCGAGCCGTTCGTCGCGTTGCGGCCCGAGCTGCGCTTCGATCCGCACAACCGGCGCGTGCTCGGCGGCACCGTGCACGCGACGATGCGCGACGGCAGCGCGCGCCCGATCGCCGTCGAGGCCATCGGCGACACCGGCTTCCATCTCGGCACCGGTCTCTACTTCGGGTTCGACGGTCACCATCACGGCGAATGGCGCGGGAAGCTGAACGTCGACGGTGAGCACATCGACGACTGCACCGCGCCCGATACCGCGCGCCGCGTCCATCAGATCCGCGACGCGCTGCTGCGGGTCGACGATCCGGTCGGCGGTGGACGCGGTTGGTGCAACTTCCAGACCGCGATCGTCGGGGAGTGGCCCGACGACGGACTCGACGCGGAGTCGTCGTTCGTATGACCGACCCGATCGCGATCGACCCCGAGTCGCCCGGGCTCTTCACGCGTCCCGACTACTTCGAGCTGCTCGCGCGCTTGCGCCGGGACGCGCCCGTCTACGAGTACGAGCCCAACGCGTGGACGATCGCGCGCTACGACGCGGTGCGCGAGATCAGTCGCGATCCCGAGCGGTTCTGCTCGGGCCGCGGCGTGCTGATGAACGACCCGTTGCGGCGCGGCGGCGAGATCCACGGCTCGATCCTCCACATGGATCCACCCGAGCATGCGCCGTGGCGCCAGCTCGTGAACCGGCGCTTCACGCCGCGCGCGGTCACGACGTTCAGCGATCGAATCCACGCGGCGGCGCGCGCGGTGCTCGACGATCTCGACGACATCGAGCCCGGCACGACCGTCGACTTCGTCGATCGGGTCGCCGCGCCGTTCCCGGTGCTCGTGATCGCCGAGTTGCTCGGGATCGCCGACGCGGATCGCGACGACTTCCGGCGCTGGTCCGATGCGGCGATCTCGTCGACCGACACCGACGCGCCTGCGCTCGACGATCTCGCCGCGCTCTATCGCTTCCTCGTCGACCACGTCCGCGCGAAGCGCGGCGCGACGCCGGACGACGATCCCGCGCGCGAGGACATCGCGGCGCGGCTCGCGAACGCCGAGATCGACGGCCGTCGGCTCTCGACCGCGGAGGCCGTCGGCTACTGCCTCGCGTTGCTCGTCGCGGGGAACGAGACCACGCGCCATCTCGTGTCGGGCAGCGTGCTCGCGCTGTCGGAGCATCCCGACCAGCGCGACGCGCTCGCGTCCGACCCGAGTGGCATGGAGCGCGCGGTCGAGGAGTGCCTGCGCTGGGTCACGCCGATCCAGTCCTTCGGCCGTACGGTCACGCTCGACACCGAGATCGACGGCACGCGCGTGAAACGGGGCGACTGGCTCGTGATGCTCTATGCGTCGGCGAACCGCGACGAGCGGACCTTCGGCGAGCGCGCCGACCGGTTCGACGTGACGCGCCCGGTCGAGTCCTCGCACGTCGCGTTCGGCTTCGGGGAGCACCTCTGCCTCGGTGCTGCGCTCGCGCGGCTCGAGGCCCGGGTGCTGCTCACCGAGATGCTCACGCGGTTCCCGCGCCTCGAAGTGGACGGCGAGCCCCGCTGGACGGAGTCGACGCTGGTGCGCGGCATGGAACGACTGCCGGTCGCGCTGCGGTGACGTTCCGCTGAAACAACCGGCTTGATCAGCATCGACGCGTATGCGACGAGGGTGCGAAGGGGAATACTCTGCGCACTTGTCCGGGGGGATGCCGGACTGCGCAACCCACGCAGGAGGGGCAGATGAAGCGCTTCAAGCCGTACCTGACGACGCTTTCCGTCGTCGCCATGGCGCTCGGTGGTGCAGGCCTCGCGGCCTCACCCGCGCACGCCGCATCGGCGCGCACCACGTTGCGCGGCAGCGCGCTGTCGTGGACCAAGGGCGCGCACGCGACCGGTCTCGCGGCCGCGAACCACGCGGTGACCGTGCGCGTCTACCTGAAGGCTCGAAACCAAGCCGCGCTCGACGCGGAAGTGGACGCGGTGTCGACACCGGGTTCCGCGCAGTACCGACACTTCCTCACCTCGGCGCAGTACGCGGCGCAGTACGCGCCGGACGCCGCGCAGGTCGCGTCGGTCGAGCAGTACCTGCGGTCGAGCGGAATGCACGTCGACTCGGTCGGCGCCGGCAACCGCTACGTCACCGCGTCGGGCAGCGCCGCGGCCGCGGACCACACGTTCGCGACGACGCTGCGTACGTACCAGCACGCGGGTCAGACCGTCGTCGCTCCCGACATCGACGCGTCGGTTCCCGCCGCGCTCGGTGACACGGTGCTCGGCGTGACCGGTCTCGACAACGCGCCGCACTACAACGCGACGAAGGTGCAGGGACAACCCGGTCCGCCCACGGCGTTCGTTCCCGCGACCCCGTGTTCGCAGTTCTACGGCCAGTTGACGGCGACCCAGGGTCCCGACGGCACGAAGATCCCTGCGTACCTGAAGACCCAGCGTCCGTGGGCGAACTGCGGCTACCTCCCGCAGCAGCTGAACCAGGCGTACGGCGGGCCCGCGACCGGCCTCGACGGCTCGGGCGTCACGGTTGCGATCACTCTGTGGTACTCGTCGCAGACCCAGCCCGCCGACGAGAACCACTTCGACCGTGACCACGGCTTCCCGCAACTCGCGCCGGGTCAGTACACGGTCGTTCCGCCCGACAAGCCGTACCACTTCCCGAACGCGTGCGGCAGCGCCGAGGACGAGCAGTCGATCGACATCACGTCGGTCCACAACGTCGCGCCGGCCGCGAACATCCTCTACTACGCGGGTGCGAGCTGCGGGAACAACGACATGCTCGACGCGCTCGCCAAGGTCGTCGACGAGGACAAGGCGTCGATCGTCACGAACTCGTGGGGCGGCATCCTCTCCACCGAGACGACGGGCGACGAGCTCGCGAACGAGCAGATCTACAAGCAGGGCGCGGTGCAGGGTCAGCAGTTCCTGTTCTCGTCCGGCGACAACGGCGACTGGGTGTCGACGCTCGGTCACACCGACTTCGACTACCCGGCCAGCGACCCGTACGTGACGTCCGTCGGTGGCACGACGTTGAACCTCGACTTCAGCGGTAGCACCGTCTGGCAGGCGGGTTGGGGCTACAACAAGCTCGTGCTCACGAAGGGCAAGTGGGTCAACACCGGCTTCGGTGGCGGCGCCGGCGGTGGCTTCGCACCCGACTGGGCCCGGCCCGGCTACCAGCACGGCGTGGTGCGCAACCCGGCTTCCGGGCGCGCGTACCCCGACGTGGCGGCGCTCGCCGACACGGTGACCGGCATCCGCGTCGGCTTCAACCAGGTGTATCCGAACGGGCAGCAGCACTACTCGGAGTCCCGCTACGGCGGCACGAGCGTGGCCTCGCCGCTCTTCGCGGGTGAGCAGGCGCTCGCCGAGCAGCAGCTCGGTGGCCGCATCGGGTTCGCCAACCCGGTCCTGTACTCGATGGCCCGCGCCGGCAGCAACGGCTTCGACGACGTGACCGGTGCGCACGATTCCGAGGCGCTGGTGCGCGCGGACTTCGTGAACTCGATCAACGCCAAGGCCGGCTACGTGTACTCGGTCCGGACGATCGACGACGACAGCAGCCTGCACACGAGTGCCGGCTGGGACGACGTCACCGGCATCGGGGCACCGAACGCGAACTACCCGGGCGCGGTCGCCGCGGCCATCGGAGGGTGACGCCTCAGATCCGTCGGCCTTCGGGCCATCCCTGATGCAGTCTGATCCAATCTGATCCAACCGCCCGCCGGTGCTCCGATGTCACAATCGGGCGCCGGCGGGCGTCGTTTGGGCAAAGTGGGATGGACCGCCGGGGGGCCGCGGTGGGATGCGAGGAACGGTGGAGTCCCGCGGGATTCCAGGAGCTGCGGGCGCTGTACGAGCCGTCGCGCCGCTTCGCCGCCGTCGTCGGCCGCTGGGACGTCGATCCCGACGACGTGGTGCAGGACGCCTACGCCAAGGTGCTGCGGCGCTCTCAGGCCGAGATCCACGACCTCGGGCCCTATCTGCGCCGCACGATCGTGAACCTCGTCGCCGACGGGCGCCGGCAGGAGCGCCGGGCGACGCGGGTGCGTGCGCGGCTCACCGCGACCGCGGGTACGAGCGACGACTACCCGAGCGACCTCGACGACCTGATGCGCCTCCCCGCGCGGGTGCGCGGGCTCGTGTACCTGGTCGAGGTGGAGGGCCGTCCGATCGCGTCGGCCGCGGAGATCGTCGGCATGTCGGCGCCGAACGCGCGCGTCGCACTGATGCGCGCGCGGCGACGGCTGCGCTCGGAGCTGGACGCGGAGGCGAGCAATGAGTGACCTGACCCGCCGCTTCGAGCGGCTCGCGAACCGCGGCTCGATGCGCGGGGGCGACGACGTGTTGCGCGCGGCGCGGCGCGACGCCGACGACGGCGCGGTCGTGCACGGCCTCGATCGGTACGCGCTCACCGTGCACGAAGACGGCACCGAGACGGTCGAGCCGATCGATCTCGACACGACGTTCGTGTCGAAGCGACCCCGCCGGCGCTTCGGCGCGGTCGTCGCGGTCGGCGGGGTCGCGGCATCGCTCGTCGTCGGCACGCTCGCGATCGGCTCGGTCGTCGGCAGCGGCAGTGGCTCCGACTCGCCCGCGGGTGCGGTGCGTCAACTTGCCGACGCGGTGTCGCACGAGGACCCGATCGCGGCGGCGGCGGTGCTCGCGCCCGACGAGGTGCGGTCGCTTTCTTCGACCGTGAGCGCGGCCGGGCGGCGTGCGCAGACGCTCGAGCTCGCCCGCAGCGCGGACGCGCCGCTCGCGGGCGTCGACCTGTCGGTCGACGGGCTCGACCTGTCGACGCAGTCGCTCGGTGCCGACTACGCGAAGGTGACGGTCGCGGGCGGCCGCTTCTCCGCCGCCGCGCACACGCGCGAGCTCGCGCCGCTCCTGCAGAAGGCGATGCACGACGGCCCCGACCACTCGACCGAGGCGGACCTCGCGACGCTCGAGCAGTCGAACGACCTCCCGACGTTCGTGATGACGGTGCAGCGCAACGGTCATTGGTACGTGAGCGCGGCGTACACGCTGCTGGAGTACGCACGCGAGCTGAACCACCTGCCGGCCGCCGACTTCGGGTCGGGGCTGCGCGATGTCGGGCAGCTCGGAGCCGACACTCCGGACGGCGCGGTGAAGGACGCGTTGCGGGCGTTGGCGAAGGGCGACTGGGCCCGCCTGATCGCGCTCGCGCCGCCCGACGAGATCCCCGTGTACGACTACCGCGCCGCGCTCGAGCAGCTCGGCGCGCGGAGCGGCGACGGAGGCTTCTCGATCGACAAGCTCGACGCGACTCCCGTCGTCGACGGCAGCACCGCGGAGGTGAAGCTCGTCGCTTCGGGCCACGACGGCGACGGCGACACGTGGTCGATCGACGGCGGCTGCTTGACGCTCGCCGATCCGTCGGGCGCGGGCGCGTCGGACGCGGTCTCGCCGAGTACCTGCGACCTCGACGCCGAGTCGATCATTGCGTTCGCGACGCCTCTCGACGGCGAGGGCGTGCGCGTGACCGCGCTGCGGAAGAACGGCCGCTGGTTCGTGTCCGGCGTCGGCACACTGCTCGACCTGCTCGACCACTCGATCGCGACCGTGAGCCAGCGATCGATCTACTCGCTGTTCGATCTGCCCCAGCTCATCCCGCCCGACGGCACCATCACGCTCGGTCGGCCCGTGACCGTGCCGCGGACGAACGACGGCTTCCGCGTCTACAGCTACGTGGGGCACGCAGGTGAAGAGCTCGTTGCAGCCGCGACGCCGACTGCGAACGGCGCGACCTCGGAGGCGCAGGGCGGCGTGCTCGACTCGGTGCGCCTCTTCGACGCCGACGGTCACGAGCTCGGCGAGCTCGGCTTCGGCTCGACGATCCGCCTGCCGGCCGGCGGCACGTACACGCTCGCACTCGACGGGTTCGTCGAGACGCGATTGACGCTCTACGAGGCGTCGGACGCGCCGTCGAGCGCACTGCATCCGGTGGAGATCGTCCCGTCGTTCCCGTGCGCGACGACGGCGACGACGAACCCGGGTGAGCACTGCGCGACGAACATCGATCCGAGCGGGGGCAGCAAGTCGTCGAGCGCGACGACGTCGACGGTGCCGGTCTCGGCGCCGTGAGCACGATGGCGCTCCCGGCGCGGCGCGAGTTCGTCGCCGAGCTCGCCTACGTCGCGGGCGGGGCCGCGCTCTTCGCGTCGGCGTTCGTGCGCTGGATCGCGCGCGGCGCGGGAAGCGGGCTGCGCGGGCACGCGCTCGTCGACGCGGTCGTCGCGCTCGGCGGCACGGTTCCCGGACTCTCGATCGCGCGGCTCACGGTGCTGTGGTATCTCGTGCCCGCGTTCGGCGCGTTGAGCTTGATCGCGTGCGGGCTCACCGGTCCGCGCAGTCGCGTGTCGCGCATCGCCGGCGGGGGCGCGCTCGCGACGACCGCGATCGTCGCCGCCGTGTTCGTCCATCTCGTCGGCTTCGCGCGCCTCGGGTGGGGTCCGAAGCTCGCATTGGCCGGAGCGATCGTGCTGATGGCGTCGACCCGGCTCCCGCGTACGCTGCGGGTGTGATCGCACCGTGGCAGGAGGTCGGCGACGGCTGTTACCGCCGACGCTACGACAGCTACGACCTGAACATCGGCGTCGTACGTGGCGCCGACGCGCTGCTGGTGTTCGACACGCGCTGCCACGGCGGTGAGGTCGCGGAGCTGCTCGACGAGCTGCGCGTGTTCGACGCGCGCTCGATCCGTTGGGTCGTGAACTCGCACTGGCACTTTGATCACACGTTCGGCAACGCCGCGGTTCGCGCGGCGGCACCGCGCGCGGAGATCTGGGGTCACCGCGTGATGCGCGACGAGCTCGTGCGATGGTCGGAGGAGCGAGTCGAGCGGCTCGCGCGCGAACGTCCCGAATGGCGGGACGAGCTCGACGGGATCGAGATCGTGCCGCCGGATCATCTCGTCGACGACGTCGCGCGCGTCGACCTCGGCGATCGCGAGGTCGAGCTTCGGCACTTCGGGCCCGCGCACACCGGCGGTGATCTCGTGCTCTTCGCCGACGACGACCGGGTGGTGTTCGCCGGAGATCTTGTCGAGGAAGGTGCGCCACCCGCGATCGGGCTCGACGCGCACGTCTTCGACTGGCCGGTGAGCAACGGGGTGATGCTCGAGCGCATCGCAGCGGACGCCACGGTCGTGCCCGGTCATGGCGACGTCGTCGACCGCGCGTTCGTCGTGGAGCAGCAGAACGTGCTGGCAACGGTCGCCGCGACGATCCGCGATCTGTACGACGCGGGAGTCGCGGCCGAGGACGCGCTCGAGGAGGGACGCGGGCGCTGGCCGTACGCCGAGGACGACCTGTGCGACGCGATCCCATGCGGCTACGCCGAGCTCGGGGGCACTGCGTAGGATCCCGGCAGCGTGAGCGGGGTGAGCGGCGAGCGAAGCGAGCAAGCGAGGCCCGACTCCCATCCCGCGTCACGGAGCGGCGAGCGAGCGGGATTCGGACGGCGGTGAACGAGGTGAGCGGCGAGCGAAGCGAGCAAGCGACCGGTCCGACTCCCATCCCGCGTCACGGAGCGGCGAGCGAAGCGAGCGCGATCATCAATACGAAGATCTACATCCACGAGCTCGTCGACATCATCGGGCACAACCGTGCGCGGTACATGCAACACATGACCGCGAACTGGGGACCGATCGGTCGCGCCGAGCGCAACATGCTCTGCTTCGCCGTGTGGGGGACGGTCGGGTCGACCGGTCGGTGGCCCGAGGTCGTGAACCTCTGGGAGCTCGACGGGTGGGAAGGGCTTGCCGCGAACTTCGAGCACGAGCTCACGCCCGGGTCGATGCAGGACGAGTCGCTTGCGAAGTGGTGGGCGGTCGCGGCCGAGCTGCGCCGCGGCGGCCACGACCGCATCGTCGTACCCGAGCCCTGGAGCCCGACGAGCGAGGAGCTCACGAGCGCGGGTGGCGCGCACGCGGTTGCCTACGCGCACGAGATGGTGACGCTGCCCGTCGGCGGCGCGCGGGCTTTCCTCGACGATCTGCGCCAGGTCGGCGTGCCCGCGGTCGAATCGTTCGGGTTGCGCGCGATCGGCGCGTACCGGGTCGCGATGATCAACGACTCCGAGGCGATCGTGATCTGGTCGATCCCGGACTGGGAGACGTGGATCGCGTACGAGCGCGCGTGGGACGACGGCTCGCTCCGTGCGTGGCGCGCGCGGCTCGTCGAGCTCGGCGCCGACGTGCGCCGCATGCTGCTGTGCGACGCGCCGCTCAGTCCGCTGCGCACCGGCCGGCAACCGCAAGTGGAGGACCGGATCGAGTGGGACGCATGAGCGACCTGCGCGACGACTGCTCGGGCGCGTTCGATCCCGAGTTCGCACTGACTGATCTCTCCCGTCGCGCGCTCGCGGTGCTCGGGCGCGAATGGTTGCTGCACGGCCATCTCCAGGACCGCGTCGGCATGCCGCTCGTGCACACCGACCGGCCCCGCGAAGAGATGGAGCAGATCGCGATCGACGAGTGGATGGCAGCGAGCCCGATCTACTCGCGCCGCATGCAGCGCGCACTCAACTTCGCCGACAGTGACGTGCCGACGATCCTCAAGAACATCCAGCTCGACATCGGCGCGCCGCACGAGTTCATGGACTTCCGGTGCCGCGTGACCGACGCCGATCACGGCGAGTTCTGGCTCGCGCACTGCGGCGCGCTCATGGACGTCGAGCCGATGGGCGAGGAATACGTCGAAGGCATGTGCCACGCGATCGAGGATCCGACCTTCGACGCGACCGCGCTCGCGACGAACCCGCGCGCGCAGGTGCGGCCGATCCACCGCCCGCCGCGCGTGCCCACCGATCGCGAGCCGCACTGCCACTGGACCGTCACGATCGTCCCCGACGCGCCGCCGGTCACCGCGCACCCGAACCTCGCGATCGTCGAGCGGTCGCGCGCCGCGACCGTGCCGGTCGAGCGCCCCGCGTCCGACGCCGAGCCCGGAGGTTGGGCCGACTACTCGGGCGAGTTCGATCCCGACTTCGCGCTCGAGGACCTCTCGCACTCCGCACTCGTGCTCACGCTGCAGGAGGTCGCGGTCCAGAGTCACCTCCTGTTTCGTGCGTTTTTGATCGCGGTGTCGGAGCGCTTCGGTCTCGACGCCGCGACTCCGATGAACCCGCAGATCTTCACCGGCCTCGCGGGACTCACCGCGCAACGACTCCGTGCCGCGATGGGAATCGACGGCGGTGATGCGAACGCGATCGCGAAGCTGCTGCAGATCCATCCGATGTTCCATCCGCGTTCGTACGTCGACCTCCGCGTCGAAGTCGTCGACGATTCAACGGTGCGCTTCGCGTTCGGCCCGTCCCCGGTGTTCGAAGAGGCGGACGGCTTCACGTGGTTCGCGCAGCTCGGCGGCGCCGGCGATCGCGCGCTCGACGCGATCGTGTGGGCGATCGATCCGCGCGCCGCGTGCCGCGCTGTCGAGACCCGTGGCGACGAGCGGTTCGCCTACGAAGCGGAGATCGACCCGCTCGCGGAGCCCGCGTCCGAAGCGCCGGAGATCGCGCTCGGCAAGATCAGCACCGGCGCGTCCGTCGTCTTCACGCCCCGGCGGCCCGTTCGCGTCTAGCTGCTGGCAACGGTGTTCGCGGCGCGCTCGCGCAGCTCGTACTTGAGCACCTTGCCGCTCGCGTTCAGCGGCAGCGCGTCGACGATCTCGATCGTGCGCGGCACCTTGTAGTTCGCCATGTGCTCGCGGCACCACTTGCTCAACTCGGTGGCATCGATCGTCGCGCCATGGCGGGCGACGACGAACGCGTAGCCGACTTCGCCCATGCGCACGTCGGGCACGCCCACGATCGCGGCCTGTGACACGCCCGGATGCTCGGCCAGCATCCCCTCGATCTCGGCGGGGTAGGCGTTGAAGCCACCGACGATGAACATGTCCTTCTTGCGGTCGGTGATGCGCAGGTTGCCGCGCTCGTCGAGCACGCCGATGTCGCCGGTGTGGAGCCACCCGTCAGTGTCGATCGCCTCGGCGGTCGCGGCGTCGTCGTGGATGAAGCCCTTCATGACGTTGTAGCCACGGACCACGACCTCGCCGGGCTCGCCCGCGGCGACGGCGTTGCCGTTGTCGTCGACCGTGCGCACCTCGGTGCCGGGGATCGCGCGTCCCGCGGTGCGCGAGATCGTCTCGGGGTCGTCGTCGTGGCGGCACATCGTGGCGATGCCCGTGGCCTCGGTGAGCCCGTAGCCGGTGACGATCGTCTCGAAGCCGAGCTCCGCGCGCATGCGGCGGATGAGCTCGACCGGCACCGCGGCCGCACCGGTCACCGCGAGCCGCAGCGACGACATGTCGAACTCGGCAAGCCGCGGGTGGTCGAGGATCGACTGGTAGATCGTCGGCGGCCCGGGGAGCATCGAGACTTCTTCGTCGGCGCAGCGCTGCATCACCGCGTCGACGTCGAACACCGCGTGGGGGATGATCGCCGCGCCCTTCAGGATGCTCGCGAGGATGCCGGCCTTGAGTCCGAAGGCGTGGAAGAACGGGTTCACGACGAGGTAGCGGTCGCCTTCGCGCAGCCCCACGACATCGGACCACGCGGTGTACGCGCGCACGCTCGCCCCGTGCGTGAGCATCGCGCCCTTGGGCTTGCCGGTCGTGCCCGACGTGAAGAGGATGTCCGACATCGTGTCGGCGGTGAGCGTGTCGCGGCGCGCCGCGACCTCCTCGGGGATCACGCGGTCGGCGCGCTCCAGGAAGTCGGACCACGCAACGGTGTCGGGCGCGGGCGAGCCCCGCAGCACGACGATCTCGCGCAGCGACGCGACCGGCTCGGCCGCGCGCAACAGGTCGACGTAGTTCGTCGCGAGGAAGTCGGTGACGGTGAAGAGCAGGCGCACGTCGGCGCGACCGAGGATGTACGCGGCCTCCGTGCCCTTGAAGCGGGTGTTCA
>DATBAK010000044.1 GCA_036271555.1 Acidimicrobiia bacterium | reverse complement strand
TCGTCCTCGAGCGCGCGCACGGTGTCGACCGGTGCGTAGGTCGCGCAGACGCCGCGCACGAGCTCGGCGAGCATCTCCTGCTCGGGTGTGCGGTCGAGATCCATCGTGCGCTCGTCCTCTCTACGGTCGCCACGCGTCGCCGCGTCGCGTCCAGGGGTTGTCGGATTCCGAGACCGGCAGCGCGATGCGCGCGGTGCACTCGGTCTTCACGTCGTCGTCGACCGACAGCGTCATGCTCACGCTGGCCCAGCCGCATCCCGCGTCGTCGGTCGTCACGTCGTCGACGGTGCCGCGCAGCACCATCGTGTCGCCGGGAAACACCGATCCCTTCATGCGGAACTTCACGCGCCCGAGCCGGCCGGTCGCGCCGCTCCAGTCGGTGAGGTAGCGCTCGAACCACGCGGCCTGGTTCGGCGTGTTGAGGAAGATGTCCTGGGTGCCGTTGCGGTTCACGGCGAAGTCGTGGTCGTGGTGCATCGGTCGCCAGTCGCGGCTCGCGAGCGCGCCGAGCACGACCGTCGTCGCGGTGACGGGATACGCGAGGTCGGGCAGCACGTCACCGACCTTCACGTCGGTGAGCCGGCGGGCGCGCGTCGCGGTCGTCATGCGTTCCTCCGATAGCCGAAGCCGGTGTACGACTCCACTCCGACGATCTCGTCCCGCTGGTTCAGGTACTCGACGTCGATGATCCAGAAGCGGCCGGTACCGAGCTTCGTCGTCTTCGGCGCGCTGACCGAGCGCAGGATCTGGCGGCTCGTGATCACGTCGCCGGGTCGCACCGGTTCGTGGAACACGATCGTGTTGTCGCTCATCACCGCTTCCGGGAGCTCGAAGCGCGCCTTCAGGTCGAAGTGCACCTGCAGCGGGAGCCCGGGCTCGTCGCGGTTCGGCGCCCAGTGATGGGGGCGGAACCACACCGAGAGCATCGTCGGCGGCGCGATCGGGCCGTCGGTGATCTCCCGCGCGACGGCATCGTCCCAGAACAGTGGATTCCCGTTCTCGACCGACGCGCACGTCGTCCAGATGTAGCCCCGCTCCACCGGGAACTCGCCGCGTTCCTCGTACTGCACGACGCCGATCAGGGCCTCGACGTCGGCGGGCAGATCGGTACTCATGCGCTCGCTCCTTCGCCGACGCCGCTTCGGCTCGCCGGCTGGCACGCGCGCGGGCGAGCCTCGACGCTCGCTCCGCTCGCGCCTTCGGCCGCGTCTCCGGCGGTCGACCACTGCCTGCTCACGCGATCACTCCTTCGCTGCGAAGTTGTGCGACGGTCGCGGCGTCGAGTCCGGCGTCGACGAGCAGCGCGTCGGTATCGCTCACCGTCGGCTCGCGCACGACCGACTGTTGTCCGCGGTCCATGCCCGCGAGCACCCAGCCGACCTGCCGCAACGAGTCGCCGTCGTCGCGCGATCGCACGGTCGCGTCCTCACTCCGGTCGGCACGGAGCTCTGTCTCGTGGTCCGGCTGACCGCTCACCCGCTCGGCGTCGACGAAGACGTGGCGCGCGGTCAGGTGCGGATCGGTTGCGACCTCGGGAATCGACGAGACGGGCGCGACGCACGTGTCGGCCGGTCCGAGCGCCTTCACCCACTCGTCGCGATCGCGCTGCGCGAACGCGGCGCGCAGGTCGGCGCGGATCGTGTCTTGCGCATCGTCGTCGGTCTGGTGCGCGCTCCACTGCTCGCAACCGAGCGCGCGGCAGAGGTTCGCCCAGAACCGCGGCTCGATCGCGGCGACCGTCAGCCAGCGTCCGTCGCGGCACTCGTAGACGTCGTAACACGCGAAGCGACCGGTGAGCAGCCCGTGTCGCGGGCCCGGCACCTCGCCGGTCGCGAGGTACTCGTCGATCGCGAGCGACATCAGCGCGACCACTCCGTCGGCGACCGCGACATCGAGGTACGCGCCCTCACCGGTCGCGGCGCGCTGAACGAGCGCGGCGAGGATCGCGATCACCGCGTGCATGCCGCCGCCCGCGCCGTCGCCGATCGTCGCGCCGGGCAGCGCGGGACCACCGCTCGGATCGCGACCGGTGCAGTCGAGGTAGCCGCCCATACCGAGGTAGTTGAGGTCGTGACCGGCCCACTGCGCGTGCGGCCCGTCCTGCCCGTAGCCGGTGGTCGAGCAGTAGACGACACGCGGGCTCACGGTCTTCACGGCGTCGTAGCCGATGCCGAGTCGATCCATCACGCCGGGGCGGAAGCTCTCGATCACGACGTCGGCGTTCGCCGCGAGCCGCAGGAACGCGTCGACACCCGCCGGCGTCTTGAGGTCGAGCAGCGCGCGTTGCATGCCGCGATGTCCCGCGTACGCATAGAACGGAGGCGTGATCTGCACGCCGTGCTGGGCGGGTGGCGCGCCGATCTTCACGACGCGCGCGCCGTAGTCGGCGAGCCAGCGCGAGGTGCGCGCCGCAGGACCGACGGTCGCGAGGTCGAGCACGGTGATGCCGCCGAGCATCGAGTCCGACACCGAGACCTAGAAGTTCTTCGGGAGCCCGAGACCGCGGCGGGCGATGACGTTCTTCTGGATCTCCGACGCGCCACCGCCGATCGTGTCGATCACCGTGTACCGATACGTCGACTCGGAGCGGCCCTCCATCGGCGCGTCCTTCGTCTTCACGCGCAGCTGGCTGCCGGGCCCGCCGATGTCCATCGCGGCGTCGGCGAGCCGCTGCGAGAGTCCGGTCGCGTAGAGCTTGTACTGCGACGACTCGACGGTCGGCGGCGGCGCGCCCGGAACCGTCTCGGCCTTCATCGACGCGTCGACGACCCGCAGCCCGAGCACGCGCGCCACTTCCATCTCGGTCATCAGTCGCGCGAGGCGCTGACGGATGACCGGATCGTCGCGCAGCGGCTTGCCGTCGCGCACCGTGTCGCGCACGTAGTCGCAGAGCAGGTCGAGCCGCTGCTGCATTGGCGAGATCGTGAACATCGTGAAGCGCTCGAGATCGAGCGCCTGTGAGATGTACTGGAACCCACGGCCGACCTCGCCGACGACGTACTCGTCGGGCACGAACACGTCGTCGATGAACACCTCGTTCGTGCGCTCGTCGCCCATCGTCCAGATCGCGCGGATCTCGACGCCGGGCTGGTCGAGCGGCACGAGCATCAACGTGATGCCGCGGTGCTTGTCGTTCGGGTCGGTGCGGGTGCCGAGCCAGTACCACTCGGCGAAGTGCGCGGACGTCGTCCACGTCTTCTGACCGTTGAGCACCCAACCGCTCTGGCCGTCGCGTTCGGCGCGCTCGGCCTTGAGCCGCATCGACGCGGCGTCGGAGCCTGCGTTGGGCTCGCTGTAGCCGACCGCGAACTCGACGTCGTTGTTGAGGATCATCGGCAGGAACTTCTGCTTGAGGAAGTCGTTGCCGTGCGCGATCAGCGTCTTGCCGATGATGCCGACGCCCTTGCCGATCTGCGGGCCTCCGCGACCGGCGAGCCGTTCGTTCAGCAGATACTCGTAGACGCCCTCGCCCTCGGTGCCGCCGAACTCCTTCGGCCACGTCATGCCGAGGAAGCCCCGCTGGCCCATGGTGCGCATGAAGGCGCGCCGCTTGGGCGTGTCGACGATCTGCGCCATGTTCTCTCGCGTCAGGTCGAAGACGTCGGGATCGTCGTGCTCGTCGAGGAAGCGATCCACCTCGTCGGCGAAGGCCTGCTGCTCGGGGGTGAAGTCGAAGTCCATACGGACGCCGATGTTACGGGTGGGTCACGCCGCCACGCCCGTCCGGCCGGATCGGCTCAACCGCGGGTCAGGTCACCACGCCGGCGGCGCGCAGCCGCTCGATCTCGGCGGCGGCGAGGCCGAGCTCTGCCTGCAGCACCGCGTCGGTGTGCTCGCCCACCCACGGCACGCGCGTCTCCGGCCCCTCGGCGACGTTCGAGAGCTTCACCGGGTTTCCGGGCACGAGCACGTCGGGACCGTCGTCGGTGCGCGGCACCTCCACGAGCATGTGGCGCGCCGCGACGTGCGGGTCGGCGATCACGTCGGATGCGTGATTGCTCGGTCCCGCGACGATGCCCGCGGCGGTGAGCTCGTGTGTCGCGTCGAGCTTCGTGCGCGTCGACGTCCATGCCTCGATGCCCGGACGGATCTCGGTCTCGAGGTTCGGCATCCATCCCGCGCGCGTCGCGAAGCGCGGATCGGTCTTCCACTCGGGCTTGCCGACGAGGTCGGCGAGCTTCTCGAACTGGTGCTCGCGTACCACCTGCATCACGACGTAGCCGTCGGACGCACGGAAGCCCTCGCAGATCAGCTCCAGCCCTTTGCCCGGCTCCGGGCGCACGCCCATCGACCAGAAGTTCGTGACGACGTCGGTCATCGCGACCATCGCGTCGAGCATCGCGATGTCGACGTACTGCCCGCGACCGGTGTGCTCGCGATGGCGGAGCGCGGCGAGGATGCCGATGACGGCGTAGAGGGCGGACGAAATGTCGCCGAGCGCGCCGACGGGGATCGTCACCGGCGGTGAGTCAGGGTTCTTGTAGTCGTAGATGCCCGACATCGCCTCGACGATCGACGCGTACGCGGGCCAGTCGCGGTACGGCGTCTCGACCGAGTTGCCGAAGCCCGAGATCGACACGTAGATCGCGCGCGGGTAGCGGGCCGCGATCACGTCGTAGCCGAGGCCCATCCGGTCCATCGTCCCGGCCTTGAAGTTCTCGGCGACCACGTCGAAGTTGGCGACGAGATCGAGGAACAGCGCGCGGCCGTCGGCCGACTTCAGGTCGAGTCCGACGCTGCGCTTGCCGAGGTTGTTCCGCAGGTACGTGGCGCCGACCGCGCGGCCTTCCGGGTCGGTCATCGCGGGCGTCGAGCCGCGGCCCGACTCGCCGTGCACCGGGTGCTCGACCTTCACGACCTCGGCGCCGAGGCGGGCCAGCATCTGCGTCGCGTACGGGAGCGCCTGCATCTGCTCGGCCGCGAGCACCCGCACGCCGTCGAGCGGCTTGCCGTGTTCCTGCGCGCCCGCGTTGGCGACATCCCCGAGCTTCACGGCGGGCACTGTAGGGGCGCGAAGTTCCGGCGAACTGATCGATCCCGGTGACGCGCGCGCGTCACCGTTCTCGATCAGATCCGCGAAAGCCCAGGTCGGGGCGGGCGTAGCGTCCGGGGCATGGCCGCACGGTTCAAGGATCTGTGTCTCGACGCCGGCGATCACCAGGCGCTCGCCGACTGGTGGTGCACCGCCCTCGGCTACGAGCGGCGGGTCGAAGCGGTCGATCCCGAGGAACCCGATTGGGTGCGGCCCCGCGAGTGGCCGGTCCCGATCGTCGACCCGACGGGCACCGGACCGCTCATCTGGATCGTGCCCGTGCCCGAGCCCAAGACCGTGAAGAACCGCATGCACATCGACGTGTTCGGCACCGTCGACGAGCTCGTCGCGCTCGGCGCACGCGTCGTGCTGCCCAAGGCCGACGACCGCGAGTGGGTTGTTCTCGTGGATCCCGAGGGCAACGAGTTCTGCGTGTTCACGCCGCCTTCGAGGTGACGATCAGCGTGCCGTGCATCTCGGCGTGGAAGTTGCAGTGGAATGCGTAGCGTCCCGGTTTCGTGGGGGCCGTGAACGTGTGGGTCTGGCCCGCGGGGACGTTGGCGCCGGCGTCGAAGCTCCCGTCGTCGGCGGAGAGCGAGTGGGTCGTGGAGTCGGAGTTGTGCACGGTGACGGTGGCGCCCGCCGTCACGGTCACCGGCGCGCCGAAGCTGAAGTTGTGAATCGTGATCGTGGCGGCCGCGCCCGCGTCGCGGCCGGTCGTCGGCGAAACCGGCATGACGGTCGTCGCGGTGCTGCTCGGTGAAGGCGCGGACGACGACGACCCCGCACCGGACCCGCAGGCGGCGACGGCGATCGTGAGTCCGACCGCGGCGATGAGGGCCTTGATCCGTGGTGTGTTCATGATCCCGTCCAGCAGCCCATGATCGTCGCGGCGATGCTGATCGCCGCGTTGGCGCGCGTGTCGGGCGGCACGCCGAATCGCGATGCCAGCGCGCGGATGTCGACGAGCAGCACGTCGTCGTCCTTCTGCACGAGGACCGAGCCGTTCGCCGTCGTGACCGCGTCGTCCCCGAGGCCTTCCAGCGCGGTGCGGCGCGTGAGCTGCGCGCCGAGCGCGGTGAACGTCGAGTGCGCGGCGCGGGTGTCGGCCGCTTGGTGCACCGAGAGCGTGAACGATCCGTTCGCGTAGCGGTACGCGCACGAGTACACGTCCGCGCGCCACGTCGGCGTCGACACGTTCGCCGCCTGCAGTCCGAGCGTCGCCGCGAGGTCGTGCTGCGCTTCGGTCGCGCAGATCATGCGGGTCTGGGCCGACGGGCCGCCTGCCGATGCCGACGCCGGTGTCGCGTGCGACGAAGGCGCGCTCGACGACGATGCCGTACTGCCGCAACCCGCGAGCGCGAGCGCGGCGACGGTTGTCATTGCGACGAGCGCGCGTCGCGGGGTCATACGACCCGCCCGTACGCGACGATGTTCGAGAGGTAGTGCCCCGTCGCGCGGTCGAAGGTGCCGCCGCACGTGACGAGCCGGATCGTCGGCACCGGCGTGTCGGCGTACACGGCGAGCGTCGGGAACTGGGTCTTCAGGTACTCGCGCACGCCGGTGATCTCGAAGGTGACGACGGATCCGTCGGCGCGGTTCACCGTGACGCGATCGCCCGGATGGAGCGCGCCGAGCCGGTAGAAGATGCCGGGCCCGGCCTTCGAGTCGACGTGGCCGAGGATGATCGTCGGACCGATCTGCCCGGGCGTGACGCTGCGCCGGTACCAGCCCGCGACGTGGAAGCTCGTCGGTACCTGCACGCTCCCGTCGGCGTTCTGATCGAGTTGGACGAGCGAGCTGTGCACCCCGATGCTCGGGACGGTGATGGCGGTCGGCACCGACGGCGCGAGCGCGTGCACGGCGGGCACCGTCGTCGTGGGCGCGGATGCCGTCGGTGTCGTCGTCGCTCGGCGCGGCATCGACGTCGTCGTCGGAAGGTCGACGAGTGAACCCGCGGCGCGCTTCGACGGCTGTGGCGCAGAACGCTGCGCGTGGACCGCAACACCGATGACCACGATTCCTCCGATCAGCAACACCAGCGCGATTGCGGCCGCCGCATGACGCGACGGCCGCAATCCGCGGAGCTTCGACAACATGATCGAGTCTCCGATCGAGCCGGCGACTAGTTGCTCTTGAGCGCGTAGCGCCGGCTGCCGAACACGATCGCCGCACCGGCGATCATCGACCCGCCCAGGATCAACAGGCCGGTGTCCTCGGTGCCGGACGTGCCGCCCGCACCGGTCGCCACGCCACCGTTCCCGGCGGCGGTCTGCGACACCGCGAGCACGCCGCACAGCGCGGGCGACGTCGCGGCGAGCGGCAACGACGGGACGAGGTCGCTCTTCTCACCCTGAGCCTTCGTCGTCAGCGTGCTCGGGTCGAGTCCGTGCACGACGATGACGGCCTTGTTCGCCTGGATCGCGGCGACCGTCGCGGCGTCGAGGGTGAACGTGCGGCTGTAGTTGATCGTCGCGCCGCTCGGCGCGATGTTCAGCGTCGTGCCCGCGGCGGGCGTCGTCGGGCCGCTCGTCGAGAGGGTCGTGCCGATGGGTCCGTACGCCGGCGCGCCTTCGGTCGTGCTGATCACGCCGTCGCCGTTCGTGTCGGCCGCGGTCGTCGGGCACGTGCCCGCACCGTTGATGTGGATGTGCTGCACGTGCGGGTACGGCGCGTTCGAGAACGTCGCCGCAAGCCCGCTGGCCTGCTCGGTGATCGTGGCCTGGTCGCCGTTGAGCGTGAGCATCAACGTGCCCGACGCGCCCGAGTTGTTGACTGACGCGAGGTTGGCTTCGTAGGACGCGGTCGCGGCGCCGGCCGGTGCCGCCACCGCGAACAACGCGCCACCCGACAGCGCACCGGCTGCCAGCGACGCGAGAAGAGCTCTGCGGACGTTCATGTGTTGATTCCCTTCAATGGGGGTTGGGGGACGCGTCGAACCGAGCCGTGCCTTCGTCGGCGCGCGACGACGGCACGATCCCTGGGAGGTTTCCGATGCGACGCGCGGCGTCAGCCCGGCGGCACCGACGACGAACGATCGTGCGTCGTCATCTCGAACCGCTGAACGTCGTGCATGCCTCGTGTACGGCGCGGAAACCCCATGCGGATGGAATCGCCCGCGAAACGCCCGTTGCGGCGCCGGTTTACGCTCACTCGCCATGGCCCCCGATCCCGTGACCGGCGAGTCGCGTTCGTACCTCGAGTTCAACCGGGACGAGTGGCGCGCGTTGCGATCCGCGACGCCGCTCACGCTCGACGACGCCGACCTCGACGAGCTGCGCGGCGTTGTCGAGCGCATGCCGATCGAAGAGGTCGTCGACATCTACCTGCCGCTGTCGCGGCTGCTGAACCTCTCGGTCGCCGCGTCGCGCGACCTGTTCGCGGTCACGAACCGCTTCCTCGGACGCCACGCCGATCGCGTCCCGTTCATCATCGGAATCGCGGGCAGCGTCGCGGTCGGCAAGAGCACGATCGCGCGCGTGCTCCGGGCGTTGCTCGCGCGCTGGCCCGATCACCCGCGCGTCGACCTCATCCCGACCGACGGCTTCCTCCTGTCGAACGCCGTGCTCGACGCGCGCGGCCTCGGCGCGCGCAAGGGCTTCCCCGAGAGCTACGACCTGCGTGCGCTCATGCGGTTCCTCGCCGACCTGAAGGCGGGGGAGCGGCGCGTCGTCGCGCCCGTGTACTCGCATCTCGTCTACGACGTGGTCGAAGGCGACGAGATCGTCGTGTGCTCGCCCGACATCGTCATCGTCGAAGGGCTCAACGTGCTCCAGGTGCCGTCGACGCGCGCTCGCCCCGAGGAGCGCTTCGTGTCCGACTTCTTCGACTTCTCGATCTATGTCGACGCCGCGGAGGACGACATCCGCCGCTGGTACCGCGAACGCTTCCTCACGTTGCGCGAGACCGCGTTCGCCGACGAGGAGTCGTTCTTCCACCACTTCGCCGCGCTCGACGAGCAGCAGGCGAGCTCGGTCGCGGACGCGATCTGGCGCGAGATCAACGCGGTGAACCTGCGTGAGAACATCGAGCCGACGCGCTCACGCGCGCGCCTCGTGCTCGAGAAGGGCCCCGACCACGCGGTGCGCGGCATCCGCCTGAAGCGTTAGGCCCGGTCCCGGCTCACTACTCACGCCGCGGAACGCGCGAGCGCGAGCGTGCGAGTCCGCGACCCGGGGTGCAGCGGGCGAAGGTTCGAGCGAACTAGCGGGGCGCGGGCATCGACGACGCGACGTCGTCGCCGGCGCGCACGCCGCGGAGGCCGAACCACGCGAACTCGGCGATCCAGGCCGCCAGCCGCGCCGAGTCGACACCTTCACCGCGCGCGAGCGAACGCCGGCTCGTCGCCTCCGCGATCCCGACGAGCGCGTTCGCGAGGAGCAGCCGGTGCTCGCCGGAGACGGGGATCTGGATGAGCGTCGAGATCGCGCCGACCGCGCGGTCGATGAAGCGATCGGCGACCGCCGAGAACTCGGGGTCGTTGCGCACCGACGCGCCGAACAGCAACCGGAACGCGCTGCGGTTCTCGTCGACGAAGCGGAAGTACGCGCCGAATCCCTCTTCGACGCGCTGCCGTCCGGTCGTCGCGCGGTCGGTCGCGCTGGCGAGCTGCGTGAGGAGCTGGGTGCCGACGTCCTCGAGCAACTCGACGTACAGCGCCCGTTTCGACGGAAAGTGCTGGTACAGCACCGGCTTCGTGACGCCCGCGGCCGTCGCGACCTCGTCCATCGACGTCGCGTGGAACCCGCGCGCCGCGAAGATGTCGAGGGCGACGTCGAGAAGCTGGCGGCGGCGTTGCTCGGCCGGCAGGCGCATGGACCGGACCTTATTCGCTCGCTTCTTCGCCGGCTCCCTCCCGGGTCGTCGATTCGGGCACCCGCCGGCGAACCTCGACGCTCGCTCCGCTCGTGCCTTCGGCCGCGTGAGCATGCGCGGCGCGGCGACGTCGGTACTCGCGGGTCTTCGTGCGGTTGCCGCACACGTTCATCGAGCACCAGCGGCGCGAGCGATTCTTCGACGCGTCGAAGAACGCCCACAAGCAGTCCTCCGCCGGGCAGAGCTTGAGTCGGTCCCACGTGCCGCGACTCTGCGCCGCGTTCATGTCGCACACGACCCTTCCGAGCGCGCCCGCGACGCCGGCCCCGCGCGGCTCGAGCTGCGGCGAGCCGGTCTCGTCGACCCGTACGCCGACGGGGAAGCGGGCGAGCGTGCGGTTGACGCCGGCAACCTCGTGCGTCGACGAGTCGATCCCCGCATGGGCGATCAAGGCGTGCCGCAGCGCGTCCCGCAGCTCGATCGCGAGCCCGAGGTCCCGCCGGGTGACCCGGGCATCCGACCCGATCAGGCCCCGATCGATGAGCCACGAACGCAGCGCGGCCGGGCTGCCGAAGCGGTCGACGGCGTCCTCGACGTCGAGCGTGTTCACGAAGGCGAGCGGCAGCTCGAGCTCGCTCGGGAGCACCGGATCCGGGGTGCGACTCACGACACCATCGTACGCCGTTTACCGGTTGCAATGGAGCGCGACACCGGTGTAACCTCCATGGCGGTGTCACCCACCGAAGTCCCCCCGAATGCAAGGAAGTAAGGACATGCTCGCCCTCCTGTACGCCAAGACGCGATCGACCGAGCTGCGTCGCGAAGCCGACCAGGCCCGCCGGGCCCGCGACGCACGCGCCGCCCGCCGAGGCCGCTGATGACGGTCGCGCTCGCTGCGCTCGCCGCTCCTGACGCGTGACGGGAGCGACTCCGGTTCTCTCGACGATCGTGTTCGACTGCGCCGACCCTGAGCGCCTCGCCCAGTTCTGGGGTGAGCTGCTCGGGGTCGGTGTCGCGTACCGGGACGCCACGTGGGTCGCGCTCGCGCGCACGCCCAACGGCGCGCGCGTCGCGTTCCAGCCCGTCCCCGAGAGCAAGGTGACGAAGAATCGCGTGCACGTCGACCTGCTCGTCGACGAGCTCGTCGACTCGACCGCGTCCGCGGTCGCGCTCGGTGCGACGACCGTCGGCGGTGTCGTCGCGGAGTCGAACGGCAGCTACCAGGTGCTGCGCGACCCCGAAGGCAACGAATTCTGTTTGGTCACCGCGGAGGATTGACGGCGCGCCGCGCGCGCTCGGCTGGGTCCTGGCGGTAGAAGTCGCGCAGCACCTCGTACACCGCGAGCTCTTCACGCTCGAGCGCGATGCTCGCGTCGAAGAACGTCTCGGTCGCCACGGCGAAGAACTCGGCCGGGTTCGTGCCGCCGTAGGCATCGATCGGGTCGCGAGATCGGCCCTGGCGCAGCGCTGTGTACGCGTCGGTGCACGCCGCGACCCAGCGCGCGAGCAGGTCCTTCCTCGCGAGCGGCGGCGTGCCGTCGAGGCTGCCATCGAGCATGTCGAACTTGTGGGCGAACTCGTGGAACACCACGTTTCGCCCGCGCCCAGGATTGCGCGCGGCGTCGCGCACCGAGTCCCACGCGACGAGCACCGCGCCACGCGCGTCGTGCGCCTCACCGAGCACGGGGACGAGCTCCTCGCTCACGGTTCCCGCCGGGCCCGCGTGCGGCGCGCGGTTCACGAATGTGCGCGGATGGACCACGATCGCGCCGACCTCTCTGTAGAAGCCGGTGTCGAGCTCGAGTCCGAGCTCCGCGGCTTCGATCGCGATCGTCGTACGCATCGCGTCGTCGAGTGCGAAGCCGTGCGCGGCCTCCCAGTCCTTGTGGTGAAGCAGCCAGTCGGCGATGCCGGCGAGCCGCTCCTGCTCGTCGCGCGAGAAGTCGTCCCACGCGCCGAGGTGCTCACGCGCGATCGCGTCCCAGTCGTCGGGGAGACCCCGGCGGTGGTGGATCACGCTCGGTCAGCTACCGATGCTCGACTTCATCGGCATCACGTAGCGATCTTCGTGGTCGAAGTTGCGCGCGAACAGCTCGTCGGTCGCGCGCCGCTCGTCGTCGGTGAGCGGGAGCTCCGACGCCGCCGCGTACTCCTCGATCTCGTCGACGCTCACGACCGTCGGCAACACGGTCGTGAACGCGGGGTTCGCGAGGATGCCGGCCATCGCGGCCTGACCGATCGTGCGACCCGTCTCCGGCGCCCACAGGAACGACAGCGTGTCGACCTTCTCGAAGTTGTCGAGCATGTTGTCGCGGTTGCGGTGCGCGCGATGGTCCGGCAGCTCGAACTTGGTGTCGGGCGTGACCTTGCCGGTGAGCGTGTCGGACGCGTGCGGCACGCGCGAGATGAGTCCGCACTCGCCGGCCGCGACACGCGGTCGCTTCGCGAACGTGAGTCCGGGCTCCTGCTCGATGATGTTGAAGACGGTCTGCAGCGACACGATCGTCCGGTCGTCGACGGCGCGCACGCCTTCGTCGATCCAACCGATCGCGGGCCCGAGCGCGACGCCGAGCTCGCGCACCTTGCCTTCGCCGCGCAGCTCCTCGAGCTCGGCCCAGAGGTCGTCGTCGAGGATCGGGTCGATGCGCGCGTTGTGCAGCTGGTACAGGTCGACGTAGTCGGTGCCCAGGCGGCGCAGCGAGTCCTCGAGCTGGGTGCGCACCGCGGTCGGCTTCCAGTCCTGCGCGCGCTCGTTCTGCCCGCCGCCCTTGCGCTCGGCGCGCAGGTCGTAGCCGCACTTCGTCGTCAGGACGAGCTCGTCGCGGCGCTTGCCGAGCCACGGTGCGAGCATCGATTCGCCGATGCCGTCCGCGCCGTAGACCGGCGCGGTGTCGATGAACGTGACGCCCGCGTCGAGCGCGGCCGCGATCACCGCGTCGGCATCGTCGACCTTGCCCCACCAGTCGCTTGCGAACGTCCAGGTGCCGAGGCCGACCTCGGAGACGATGAGGTCGCTCTTTCCGAACCGCCGGTAGCGCATGCGGCGATGGTACGGCTGCGGTTCGCCGGCGCGGGAACGGACGGGTCGCGGCGCGACGCCGGCGGATTCGGGTCCGACCCGGAGGCTGAGGCGGCCGGAGCGGCGAGCGCAGCGAGTGCGACCGGCGAGGTCAGTGGCCGCGGCGTGGGGGCAGCCCGCGGGCGGCCCGGTCCTCGTCGCGCTGCGCGGCGCGCACGCCGTAGCCGAGGACGATCGGCACCGGCAGGATCACGCACGCGGCAATGAGCGCGGCCACGCACGTCGTGACCGCCCAGTGGGGAAAGCTCGTCGCGGCCGCAATGCCGAAGACGACCATCGCCGCGAGCAGGCAGCCGTAACCGGCGCGCTGCGCGATCTGCACGAGCTTCGCGACGCGCGCCCGGCGCCGCAGGACCGGATCCTCGTTCACCACGCCCGCCATCCGTGCGCGACGAACGCGGCTTCGATCGCGGCCGGGAGATCGACGAGCGAGAAGTTGGCGCGCGCGCGGCGCAGGTTCGCATCGAGGAGCCCCGAGTCGGGCGCGCGGACGAAGCGTGCGAGCGGCGCCGCGTCGTCGAGGTCGAAGTAGCGCAGCCCGTACGCGGTGATCTCGCCGAGCACGGGATACCGGTGCACGACGAGCGGGCGGCGCGCCGCGATCGTCTCGATCGTCGGGTTGCCGAAGCCCTCCCAGGTCGACGGGAGCACCACCACGTCGCACGCCGCGTACGCGTCGGCGGCGCGCTCGACGCGGCCGAGCGTCATCGGCACCGTGCTGCGTTCGCGTACGCGCGCGAGCGTGTCCTCGTACCCGTCCTCCGCGGGACCCGACAGCCAGTACCGCACGCGCCGATCCGGCAGCACGCGCTGGAGTTGCGCGGCATAGCGCACACCGCCGGGCACGTTCTTGCGCGGGATCGCGCGCGCGGGATGGAACAGCACGAGGTCGTCGGGGCCGAAGCCGAGCGTGGTGCGCACCGACTCGCGTTGCGCGTCGGCCGGCTCCGCGTCGAGATCGAAGTGGTTGTGGATCGTCACCGCGCCGGCGAAGCCGCGCGCTTCGAGCTCGCGCCGGGAGCGGTGGTTGATCGTGACGTGCAGCGCGCCTTCGACGCGCGGCGGCAGCACGGCCTCCAGATCGCGGAACGTCGTGCGCTGCCAGGGCAGATCGTGATGGTGGAAGACGACCCGGCCGCGGTGTGAGACGAGCGCGTCCGCCACGGCGAGCGATGCCTTCGCGTTCATCGGCAGCGAGCAGATGTTCTCGGCGACGACGAGGTCGCTGCCGGCGATCGCCGCCGCGACGTCGGCGCGAGCCGGCTCACCGCCGCCGATCCCGAGGTCGGGGATCACGACATCGTCGGCCTCGATCGTGCCGCGCAGCTCGCCCGCGACCCTGCGCACGTCGAAGCCCAAGCCGTCGAGCGCGTCCGACCACTTGCGCGCCTCCACCGCGACGCCGTCGTCGCCGCCGAGGCGGAACGAGATGATCGTCGCGACGGGAGCCACGGGTCGCGACGTTATTTCCTTCGCTCCCCACGTTTCGCAGGGCGCCGCGGACCGGCGTGCCTGTCACAGCGCGTGAGCGGAGCGAGCCGCGCGACCTCGGCGTGGGGCGGAGGCGTCGGGGAGGGCGCCGCCTGCGAGCCCGACCAGAAATTATGAATCGAAGTGCGGGAGCCGCCGGTTGGTGGCGTCCAACACCGCCCGCGCGACCGCGTCGGCGTCGTGGTTGGCGCGCACGATCGCCGATCCCGACACGACCTGCTCGTTCGGCGGAACGACGAAGACGATGGTGACGACCGCGACGTCGGACGCGCCGACGCGCACGACCTGCGCGTGCTCGACATCGAGGCACTCGGCCGCGGGATCGAGCCGGCGCAGCGCGTCGATGGTCGCGTCGGCGACCAACCGGTGGCGTGCGGTCGTCGCGATCGAGCCCTGCGCGCTGCCGATGGCCTCGCCGTCGCCGTCGCCGAGCGTCACCCGCACGAGGCTCCGCAGCCCGTTGGTCTCGCCCTGGATCGACACGATCGACGGCCGCGCCGGGCCGCTGCGGTCGTCGCCGGGCGCCCCGCCGAGATCCGCGTCGCCCAGCTGCACGACCGAGACGACCTTGCGGTCGAGCTCGACGCCGAACTCGGCGAGCAGCACCGACTGCACGTCGCGCACGATCTGCTTCGGGTGTTTCGTCGGCGCCGCGATGATGTGGGCCTCGATGATGCGGCCCACGTCGTCGGCCACGAGCCGGGCCACCGACACGTCCGGGAGCCGACACAGCTCGCGCTCGAAGGCGATCAGGTCGAGTGGCTCGGGGCCATCGGTGTCGAGCGTGCCCGCGTCGGCGTCCGCGTCGTCACCCATCGTGGCGACACTACGGCCGGTCCGGCGGCGGAGCGCGGCATTCGGCCGGCGGATCACCACTGCGGCTCGCCCTCCGTGGGCGGGTTCGCGCGCTGCGCCAATGTGTCGGTTCGCCCCTTGCGTCCCGTCCTGTTGCTGGTGAGACTGATGTGACTCACCCGACCAGCCGGCTCGGGGAGTCAGGGGAGGCAGCAGCCAGGGAACGCACGCGTCCGGAAGCAGACGGCAGGGTCTCGAGCCGGGCGGACGAACGACTCACCACCTCAGCGAAGCGAAGCAGTCCGCCGGAACAGCGAAGCGGCGGGACGCCGAACGAATTCGGGAGGTACCTGGTGAAGAGGACCAAAGTCCGCTTGACGGTCATGGCTTCGAGTCTCATGGCAGTGCTGCTCGCCGGCGGCGCGAATTGGTCGCGTCGCTGAGCCGGCAACCGCCCGTCGAGGCCCTGCCGCCTCCCTCCGGAGGCAACGTTGCAACCCGAGAAGAGCTCAGTGTCGACCTTCCCCTCGCAGCTGCGCGGGCTCACCGCGGCGGTGCTCGGTGCGGGGATCGTCGCGGCGGTCGTGTGCGCGCTGCTGCGTCCCGCGCCGGCGGCGCTCCCGCTCGTGCTCTTCGGCGCGCTCATGGTCTTCAGCGAGCATCGCGGCGTGGTGCTGCCGAACGGCGTCGCCGTGAGCGCGAGCCTCATGATCTGCACGGCCGCGATCGTCGTGTTCGCGCACGACGGCTCGCTCCTCGGTCCGCTGCTCGTCGGCGTGTCGAGCGCGCTGTACCTGCCGAACCTGCGGCGGGGGAAACGGGGCTGGATCGCGTTCAACGCGGGCGTCTTCGCGCTCGCGTACGCCGCGTCGGCGCTCGTGTTCGACGCGATGCCGCACTGGCCCGCGACCGAGATGCCCGCCGCGCTGGTCGCCGCGGTACCCGCGACGATCGCATTCGTGCTGATCAACTGGACGTTGCTCGCCGCTTCGTACGTCGTCGAAGAAGGTCGACCCGTACGCGAGCTCGCGCACGGCCTCGGGCCCTCGCTCGCGCAGGCGGTTCCGTTCGCGTTCGTCGGTGTCTGCCTCGGCCGGCTGTACCTCGACGTCGGTCCCGCCGTCGTCGTGCTCCTCGTCGTCCCCATCCTCGTCGCGCGCGACACGTTCGCGTCGTACCTCGACGTGAAGGCGGCGAACGAGGACACCGTGCAGATGCTCGTGCGCGCGCTGGAGGCCAAGGACCGCTACACCGCGGGCCACGCCGAACGGGTCGCCGAGTACGCGCGGCTGATCGGTGAGGAGCTGCGCTTCACGCCCGCGCGCCTCGAACGACTGCGCTTCGCCGCGCTCATGCACGACATCGGCAAGCTCGTCGTGCCGAACCATCTCCTGAACAAGCCGGGCAAGCTGACGGCGGAAGAGTTCGCCCGCGTGCGGATGCACGAAGCCGTCTCCGCGCAGATGCTCTCGCACATCGACTTCCTCGCGCCGGTCGCGCAGTCGTCGCTGAGTTCGCACACCGTGTACCAACCCGATCACGCGAAGCATCCGATCGAGCCCTACATCGTGATGGTCGCCGACGCGTTCGACGCGATGACGTCGACGCGCTCGTATCGTCTCGCGCTGCCGACCGAGGTCGCGATCGCGGAGCTCCTCGACAAGTCGGGCACGCAGTTCCACCCCGAGTGCACGGCCGCGCTCATCCGCGTGCTCGAGCGACGCGGCGTCGTGCGTCCGGTCGAAGCCGTCACGCCGCAACCCGACTGGGAGGTCGCACCGCCGCGCGCCGGCCTCGGATCGGCGGGCCTCGGCGACCTGCTCGACGACGCGGGCGAGCGGGCGCGATGAACACGCGCGATCGCGTCGGCGTCGCCGGCGCCGGCAGCATCGTCGCCTCGGTGACCGTGCGCATCGCGCAGCCGCACTCGACGGCCGCGGGCGCGATCCTGCTCGCCGCGGGCGTCGTGCTCGGTGAGCTGCTGCTGCTGCGACTGGGCGACGGAACCGGCCTGCCGCTGTCGTACGCGGTGCTCGTCGTCATCGTCACCTGCTTCCCGCCACTCGCGGTCGTCGCGCTCGTGCTCGGCGCCGAGCTGGTCGCAGTCGTGGTGCGCGAGGAACCACGTGCGCTCGCGTCGCGCGTGGCGATCGGCGTCTGGCGCGTCCTCGTCGCCGCCGGCGCGCTCGGTGCCTTCCGAGTCGCGCGCCACCTCTTCGGTGCGCGCGCACACCTCGGCGCGGTACTCGGCGCGCTCGTCGTCACGGTCGTCGCCGCGCTGCTCGTCGACGAGCTCTTGCGCTTCGTCACCCACCGCCACAGCGGGCTGGTCGGCAGCGGAAACGTCGCGTGGACCGCGCTGGGATCGTGCACGGTGCTGATGGCGATCGGCTACAGCGGCGTCAACGGGCGCGGCGACCTCGGCGTCTGGGGTCCGCTGCTCTTCTCGATCCCGTTGCTCGCGACGTGGTACTCGTTCGACCGGCTCGCGTCGATCAACCGGACCTATCGCCAGACGATCGAGGCGCTCGCGATGGCTCCCGAGCTCGGCGGACTCGTGCCCGACGGTCACGCCGAACGCGTCACGGAGCTCGCGACCGCGATCGGACGCGAGCTCGACCTCGACGACGCGCACCTCCAGACGCTCGAGACCGCGGCGCGGCTGCACCACATCGGTCAGGTCACGCTCGACGAGCCGGCCCCGGGCACCCGCGCCGACGCCGGCGAGGTCGCCGCGGTCACCGCCGCGCTCATGCGCGGCATCGAGCCGTTGCAGTCGGCCGCCGAGATCGTCGCCGGCGAGCCGCGCGGCGCGCGCGAGACGCGGGGGTCGAACGCGCCCGTCGCGATCGCCAGTCAGACCCTGAAGGTCGCGAGTGCGTTCGACGATCTGACCGGAGGCGACGCCGACCGTTCCGGCGCCGCGCTCGAGGCCCTGTATTCGAGCCCCGGGTACGTCTACAACCTACGGGCGCTCGAGGCGCTCGAGCGCCTCCTTGATCGCCGACATCGAGCCGCCCGCGCCTGAGCGGGTGGCCGGCTCCGATTCCGGTTCGGGAGGCGCAGCCGATTCGGCCGGCACACGCGCGGGCTGACGGACGCGCACGGGGCGCGGCGGTCGCGTCCGATCGGGTCGCCGCGCCGGTGCCGGTGCGGGTGTCGGTGTCGGCGATGTCGGTGTCGGTGTCGGTGTCGGTGTCGGGAGGGCCGGGAGCTCGAGCACCTCGCGCACGACCGGGGTCGCGTCGGCGTGCTTCTCGGCGAGTGGTGTACCGGTGCGCGCCCGCCGGGTGCGCCGGCTCGCCCAGTACGTCACGTCGATGAGGCCGAAGGCGATGATGAGGTCGCCGAAGGAGATCACCGCGTCGAGCTTGCGCAGCACGATGACGTCGGTGAGCGCGAGCAGGTGGTCGCCCGCTGCGCGCGGATGGTGCTTCACGGTCGCGCCGACCGGGCTCGACGTCTGCCAGTCCGGCGGGATCTTCACCGGCATGCCCTGGTCGATCGTGATGACGAAGCCGTTCAGCGCGACGCCGATGAGCACGACGGCCATGCCCCGCACGAGCATGTTGCCCCCGCAGAAGCCGACGAGCACGACGTACGACGCGACGAGGATGCCGAAGCCGACGCTGTGCCACGCCGACTTCGGGACGAGGCCGGTGTCGAGGAGCAGTTGGAGGCCGAGGCCGAGCGCGAGCAGTCCGCCCCCGCGCCAGGGCGCGTCGGCAAGCCGGCGGTAGCTGCCGCCGGTGACGAGGGGGACGATCGCCGCGACGAGCACCACGAGCCCGAGGAACGACACGGAGCCATCTTTGTGGTCGCGCTCGCTGCGGGCCGGGATACCCGGCCCGCAGACGCTCGCCGCTCCGTGACGCGGCATGGGAGTGGGCAGGTCGCGTGCTCGCTCCGCTCCTGCTGTTCGCGTCTCGGGGACGGTGACCGTACGATGCGCGCCGATGACCGAGGTTCGCTACGAGGTCGACGGGGCGATCGCCCGGGTCACGATCGACCGACCCGAGCGCCGCAACGCGATGTCGTTCGGGGTGATGCAGGGCCTGCTCGACTCGATGCGGCGCGCGCGTGACGACGGCGATGTGCACGTCGTCGTGCTCACCGGCGCCGGCGATCGCGCGTTCTGCGCGGGCGCGGATCTCGGCGGCATCGCCGACAACGCCGGTCCCGCCGCGGCGCACGACGCTCGTGGTCTGCTGGCCGAGCTGTTCCGGACGATGTACGGCCTCGGCAAGCCGACGATCGCGCGCGTCCGCGGCTACGCGCTCGCGGGCGGGTTCGGACTCGCGTGCGCGTGCGACCTCATCGTCGCCGCCGACGACGCGATCTTCGGCACCCCGGAGATCGACGTCGGGCTCTGGCCGTACATGATCACCGTGCCGTTGCTGCGCACGCTGCCGCCAAAGCGCGTGCTCGAGCTCATGATGACGGGCCGCCGCGTCGACGCGCGCGAAGCTGAGCGCCTCGGCATCGTGACGCGCGTCGTGTCCGTCGACGCGCTCGACGGCGCGGTCGACGAGCTCGCGGCGACGCTCGCGTCGAAGTCGCCGCTGATCATGCGCTGGGGTCGCGATTCCTTCTACCGCGTGCTCGAACAGCCGGATTCCGACGCCGCGCTCGCGTACCTCCAGACGATGCTCACGGTCACGACGAGCTCCGAGGACGCGGCCGAGGGTGTCGCCGCGTTCGCGGAGAAGCGCAAACCGGAGTGGAAAGGCCGTTGAGCACGACTCCCGAGGGCGCGAGCGCGACCAACAAGCACGAGTGGGGGCCGCTCGTCGACGACCTCGTGCAGCGCAAGACGCGCGCCGAGGGAATGGGCGGCGCCGACCGCGTCGAGCGGCAGCACTCGCTCGGCAAGCTCACCGTGCGCGAGCGCCTCGAACTCCTCCTCGATCCCGGCTCGTGGGTGGAGTACGGATTGCTCGCCGATCACATGGACGCGGGGCTCGGTGACCGCTACCTCGCGGCCGACGGCGCGGTCACGGGCATCGGCATGATCGACGGTCGTCCGATCGCGGTCGCGGCGTACGACTTCACCGTGATGGCCGGCTCGATGGGGCGCGTCGGCGAGGAGAAGATCAAACGCTTGCGCGCGCACGCGGTCGGCAAGCGCATGCCGATGGTGTGGCTGCTCGACTCCGCGGGCGCGCGGATTCAGGCCACGAGTGGCTCGTCGTTCGCGGGCACCGGCGACCTGTTCCGCGAGCAGGTCGCGATGAGCGGTGTCGTGCCGATGGTCGCGGCGATGCTCGGGCACTGCGCCGCAGGCACCGCGTACATCCCCGCGCTCGCCGACTTCGTGCCGATGGTGAAGGGCACGTCGTCGATGGCGCTCGGCGGCCGTCATCTCGTGAAGGCCGCGGTCGGCGAGGACGTCACCGAGGACGAGATGGGCGGCTCGGGCGTGCACACGAAGATCTCGGGTGTCGCCGATCTCGAGGTCGCCGACGACCGCGAGTGCCTCGCGACCGTGCGCCGTTACCTCTCGTTCTTCCCGCAGCACAACCGCGAGTCGCCGCCCGTGCGTGAGTGCACCGACCCCGTCGACCGCCGCGTGGAGGAGCTCTACGACATCGTGCCGACCGCGCCGCGGCGCGCGTACGACGTCCGCAAGGTCGTCACCGCGATCGCCGACGACGGCGACGTGCTCTGGATGAAACCCGAGTGGGCGAAGAACATCGTGACCGGGTTCGCGCGCATCGGTGGCGGGCCGGTCGGCGTCGTCGCGAACCAGCCGATGGTGCTCGGCGGCGCGCTCGACGTGAACGCGGCCGACAAGGCCGCGCGCTTCGTGTGGCTGTGCGACGCGTTCAACATCCCGCTCGTGTTCCTGCACGACGTGCCCGGCTTCATCGTCGGCTCCGCGGTCGAGAAGCAGGGGATCATCCGGCACGGGGCCAAGATGCTCTTCGCGGTGTCGGAGGCGACGGTGCCGAAGGTCAGCGTCGTGATGCGCAAGAGCTACGGCGCCGGCTACTTCGTGATGAACGGGCTCGCGTACGAGGCCGACTACATCGTCGCGTGGCCGACCGCGGAGATCGCGGTGATGGGACCCGACGGCGCGGTCGCGATCATCCACCGCCGCACGCTCGAGGCGGTGCCCGAGGAGGAGCGCGCGCAGAAGCGGCTCGAGCTCGCCGAGGAGATCCGCGCCAACATCGATCCGTACGTCGCCGCGGGCCACGCGCAGCTCGACGACGTGATCGACCCCGCCGACACGCGCGCCGCGATCGCGCGCGGCCTGCGCGTGGCCGCCGGCAAGCGCGTCGACCGCCCCTGGCGCAAGCACGGCGTCCTGCCGGTTTGAGCTCTCTGGTCGGCCTCGCAAGCTCGGCCTCCGGTCTGCGAGGTGGGAGCGAATTGCGGTTCGCGGGTAGCGTCCTGAATCGTGCACGAGGTTCGAGCGGAGATCACCGCCAGCGTTTGGAAGGTGGTCGTCGACGAGGGTCAGATGATCGCCGAGGGCGACGAGATCGTGATCCTCGAGTCGATGAAGATGGAGATCCCCGTCGTGGCCGAGGTGCCCGGCGTGATCCGTGAGCTGCACGTCGAGCCGAACCAGACCGTGCAGGAAGGCGACCTGATCGCGCTCATCGACGAGTCGTGAGCGCGTGATCCGCTTCGAGGTCGACGGGCGCGTCGGCGTCGCCACGATCGACCGGGTCGAGCGCCGCAACGCGCTCGACGCCGAGCACTGCGAACAGCTGCGCGTCGCGCTCACGGAGCATGCCGGTCTCCGCGCCGTCGTCATCGGCGGTGCGGGCACCGCGTTCTGCGCGGGTGCCGATCTCGGCACGCGCTTCGCCGACGGCGGCGGCCGCGGGGCCGACACGTTCCGTCCCGCGTTCGAGCTCGTGCTCGACGCGATCGTCGATTACCCGGCGCCGGTGATCGCGGCGATCCACGGTCCCGCGATCGGCGCGGGCATGCAGCTCGCGGTCGCGTGCGACCTGCGCATCGCCGGCCCGCGCGCGCGACTCGCGATTCCCGGCGGCAACCTCGGCATCCTGCTGAGCCCGACGAACATCACGCGCCTCGCGGTGCTCGTCGGTCAGGGCGCGGCGCGCGACTTCCTGCTGACGGGACGCAGCGTGCACGCGGCCGAAGCGACGATGATCGGGCTCGTGCAACGCACCGCCGACGATCCGATCGCCGCGGCACGCGAGCTCGCGACCGAGATCGCGGCGCTCGCGCCGCTGACGGTGCAGGGCCACAAGCGGGCGCTGAACCTCGTTGCCGCGCAGGCCGCGCTCGGCGCCGAGGCCGTCGCGGAGGTCAGCGCCCTCGAAGCGGCGGCGTTCTCGTCGCACGACCTCGAGGAGGGCATGGCGGCGTTCGCCGAGAAGCGGACACCGCGCTTCGAAGGCCGCTGAACCGGGTCGAATCGCCCCATCCGGCACGCGCGAGCCGTTCGCCGGCTGGGCGCTCGCGCCTATTCTCGCCGCATGGATCTGCTCTTCGTCGGCTTCCTGCTGTTCTGGCTGTGGGCGCTGTACGACGTGATCACGGTCGATCAGAACCGGGTGCGGAACCTGCCGAAGATCTTGTGGATCGGCATCGTCGTGGTCCTCTTCATCATCGGTGCGCTGTGCTGGGTGTTCCTCGGACGTCCGCCGCGCGAGATGAGCGCGACGCAACCGCAGGCGCCGCGTCGTCCACGCCGTCACGCGCCGCCCGAGCCCGAGACCCCGCGTGACGCCGCGCAGCGCGTCATCACCGACCGCCGTTCCGCGGAGCTCGACCGGATGCTCGAGGAGTGGGAGCGCGGTCGAGGCGACGAAGGCGGGAGCGACGGCTGACGCCCGCCTTCAACCTGCCGCGAGTGCGAGATCGGCGTTGCCGCCGCTGAGGATGATGCCGACGCGCGCACCCGCGTAGTCGCCCTCCCGCACCGCCGCGACCGCGACCGCCGCGCTCGGCTCGATGAGCTGCTTCGTGCGCTGCCAGACGACGTCCATCGCGGCGACGATCTCGGCCTCGCTCACGGTGACGATCGTCTCGACGTGCTCCGACAGCACCGCGAACGTCCGTGCCGAGAGCCCCGTGAGCAGCCCGTCGGCGATCGTCGCGGGCGGGTCGGGCGGCACGATCGCGCCGCCTTGCAGCGAACGCGCCGCGTCGTCGGCCGCAGCCGGCTCCGCGCCGATCACGCGCAGCTCGGGGCGGCGTCCATGGGCCGCGATCGCGGTGCCCGACAGCAGACCGCCGCCGCCGACCGGTGCGATCACGATGTCGAGGCCCGGCACGTCGTCGACGAGCTCGAGTGCGGCGGTGCCCGCGCCCGCGATCACGTCGTCGTGGTCGAACGGATGGATCTCGACCGCGCCCGTCTCCGCGATCACGGCGGCGACACCCGCTTCGCGCGCCGCGAGCGTCGGTTCGCACAGCACGACGTGCGCGCCGTAGGCCGCGATCGCGTCGCGCTTGGTGCGCGTCGCGGTGCGCGGCACGACGATGTGCGCGGGGATGCCGCGCGTGCGGGCCGCGAGCGCGAGCGCGGCGCCGTGGTTGCCGGACGAGTGTGCGGCGACGCCGCGCGCCGCGACGTTGGGAGCCAGCGACTGCACTGCGTTCGTCGCGCCGCGGTACTTGAACGCGCCGCAACGCTGCAGATGCTCGCACTTCAGGAACGCGTTCGTGTCGAGCCACTCGTCGAGCGAGTGCGACGTCATCACCGGCGTTCGGTGAACGAACGGTGCCAGCCGGCGCTGCGCGATCTCGACGTCCTCGAACGCGATCACGACCGCATGGTCGCATGCTTGCTCGTCCCGGCACGGAGCGACTCCGCGGTTCGTTGCCGACCGCGCGCCTGCTCCGACCGCATGGTCGCATGCTTGCTCGTCCCGGCACGGAGCGACTCCGCAGTTCGTTGCCGACCGCGCGCCTGCTCCGACCGCATGGTCGCATTCTCGCTCGTCCCGGCACGGAGCGACTCCGCGGTTCGTTGCCGACCGCGCGCCTGCTCCGCCACTAGAAGTTCGCGGGCAGGAGCCGTTCGAGGTACACGTAGAACGCGATCAGCACCACGAGGAACGGCAGCACGCCACCGAGCCACGTGAGCGGGTGGCGGAAGCGGCGATAGAGCCACCACCACAGCAGCCCGAGCAGCACCGTGAGCGTTCCCCAGATGAACGTCGGCGTGCGCGACGAGATGTCGCCCGAGAGGCTGTCGGCGAGCGACGTCTTCTTGTCGCCCGAGCTCCGCACCGGCGAGACGACCTTCACGGGCACCGACACGCGCGCGGGCGCGCTGCGGTTGACGACGAGCCGCGCCTTCACCACCAGGCGCTGGCGCGCGGAGTAGCGCGGGTTGCAGGTCGTCAGCGTGAGCTCGGCGTCGCTCGTGGGCGCGACCACGCTCACGTCGCTCGGCGGCACGATCAGCTGCTCGTACATGCGGTACGTGTACGTGCCGTAGCCGAGGGTGTCGATGATGATGTCGTCGCCGGGCACCAGCTCGTTCAGGTTGTAGAAGGGCTTCGAGTGGGTCGTGCGGTGGCCCGCGATCGCGACGTTTCCGATCTGGCCCGGCAACGGCGTCGCGGGGTAGTGGCCGGGACCCTTCGCGAGGTCGTCACGTGCGGTGCCCTGCACGACGATGTCGTTGACGCCGATCTTCGGGATCCGGATCCGGGCGGCCGGCCCGCCCTCCTGGAGCACCTGCACGACCTTCGCAGCGGTCGTGGCCGGTGCGGTCGTCGTGGGCGCGACGCCCGTCGTCGACGGGGGTGCGCTCGTCGTGCTGCTGCCGACGGTCGGGTTGTCGTTCAGCTCCTGCTCGAACTGGTGGCGCAGGTCGCGCTGCGCCCGCTGGGTGAAGTAGCCCGTGCCCCAGAGCTGGTACGCCACGAACAGCAGGATCAGCACCCCAACCGTCACCAGCATCCGCCCGACGCTGGCGGCCGTCCTGCGCATCAAATCGAGGATATCGGCGCGTCGTGCGCGTTCCGGACCAGGTCGGGGCTCCGGCGGTTCGCCGCCCCGGCGTACGCGTTCGTACACTCGTGCGGTATTGCCCCCAGGCCCCGGAGGGCCGCGTTGCCCGTCGTGTGCATCCGTTCGGCCGTGTGCCTGCTGGACCGGTTTCCCGCACTCGCCGGCGCAGATCTCGACGTCGACGAGGGTGAGATCGTCCTGCTCTCGGGCCCGAACGGCGCCGGGAAGTCAACGCTGCTGCGCCTGCTCGCGGGGCTGCTGCCGCTGCGGTCGGGCGCCGCGACCGTCCTCGGGCACGACCTCGCGCAGGACCGCCGTGGCGTCCGGCGCGACGTGGCGCTCGTCGGCCACCAGACGTTCTGTTACGACGACCTGACCACGGCCGAGAACGCGCGGTTCGCGGCGCGCGCCGCGCGCCGGCCCGTCGCGGCCGCCGACGAGGCGCTCGCCCGGCTCGAGCTGACCCGTGTCGCGGGGGTCGTGCACCGGCGGTTGTCGGCCGGGCAACAGCGCCGGCTCGCGGTCGCGATCGCGCTCGCGCGCGACCCGCGCCTGCTCCTCCTCGACGAGCCGCACGCCGGTCTCGACGCCGGCGGCCGTGAGCTGCTCGACGGCGTGATCGCGGCCGCACCCGCCGAGGGTCGCACCGTGGTGATCGCGTCGCACGAGCTCGGCCGCGCCCGTGCGATCTCGACACGCGAGGTCCGCATCGTCGCGGGACGCGCGATCCCGACGAGCGCGCCACTCCACGCGGTGCCGGATTCCGGCGCCGCGCAGGCGGCCGTGTGAGCGAGCGAGCCCGAACCGGCGAGCGCCGCGTCCGCATGCCGATCCAAGCGAGCGGGGCCCGAGCGCCCCGGCGCCGTCGGCGCCAGGAGCGGGAAGCGTGAGCGAGTTCTGGCGCGAGAGCGCCCTCGTCATGGGCAAGGACCTGCGCATCGAGATGCGATCGCGCGTCGCCATGCAGCAGATCGCGGCGTTCGGGACGATCGTGCTGCTCCTCTTCGCCTTCGCGCTCGACCCGAGCAGGGGCCTGTTGCCGCGCGTCGCGCCGGGCCTGTTCTGGGTGACCGTCCTCCTGTCGGCGCTGCTCGCGATCTCGCGGGCGTTCACCGTCGAGACCGAGAACGGGGCGCTCGACGGCCTCCGCCTCGCGGGCATCGACGCGGCGGCCGTGTTCCTCGGCAAGGCCGCCGCGATCGCGGTGCAGCTGCTCGCGCTCGAGGTCGTGCTCGCCTTCGGCGTGTTCCTGCTCTACGACGTGTCGGTGGTCGGGCTGATCGCGCTGATCCCCGCGGCGGTGGCCGCGACCGCCGGCATCGCCGCGGCCGGTACCGTCTACGGCGCGCTGGCCGGTGGCCTGCGGCAGCGGGAGACGTTGATCCCGCTCCTCCTCCTGCCGGTCCTCGCACCGGTCATGATCGGTGGAACCCGGGCGTTCGAGACCGCGCTCGACGGCACGACCTCGCAGGCCTGGCCGTGGGTCCAGCTTCTGGCCGTGTTCGCGGTCCTGTACGTCACGATGGGTGTGCTGACCTTCGGGTCGCTGCTGGAGGATTCATGAAGAGCCAGGCGCAGACCGAAGGCGCGGTCGGGCTCTGCGCGTTGGCTCGCCGTCCGGCTCGAGCGCCGGAGGTCGAAGCCGCATGAGAAAGGTGCCGTGGTTCGGGGGAGCGGTCGTCGCCGCGCTCGGCGTGACCGCGGTGATGGCGCTCGTCGTCGCACCGCCGGACGTGAACCAGGGCGACGCGCAACGCCTGCTCTATCTCCACGTGCCGTCGGCGTGGGTCGCGTACCTCGCGTTCGGGGTCACCGCGATCGCGTCGATCCTCTATCTCCTTCCGAGGACGCGCTCGATCACGTGGGATCTGCTCGCCGGCGCCTCGGCCGAGGTCGGCGTGCTCTTCACCGGGCTGTGCCTCGCGGTCGGGTCGATCTGGGCCAAGCCGATCTGGGGCGCATGGTGGGCGTGGGACGCGCGCCTGACGACGACCGCGATCCTCTTCTTCCTCTACCTCGGCTACCTCACGCTGCGCCGTGCCGGCGGGAGCCCCGACCAGCGCGCGAAGCGGAGCGCGATCGCCGCGCTCGTTGCGTTCGTCGACGTGCCGGTCGTGCACTTCTCGGTGAACTGGTTCACGACGCTGCACCAGCAGGGGACCGTGTTCAACAACAAGATGCACGTCGAGATCCACGGCTCGATGGCGACGACGTTGCTCATCTCGGTCGCCGCGTTCACGCTGCTCTACGCGTACCTCGTCGTGCGGCGCATGTCGTTGCTCGAGCTCGAGGAGGGCCTCGAGGAGCGCGAGATCGCGCAGGCGATCGCGGAGCGGCTCGCGCAAGAGGGCGTCGACGCGCACGCCGGGATCCAGATGGAGACCGTCTGATGCCGAACTACTGGGGCTACGTCGGCGCGGGATACGGGCTCACGGCCGCCGTCGTCGGTGGGTACGCGGCCTGGTTGCTCACGCGGCTGCGGCGCGCGCGGCGGACGGTCGAGCCCACCGAGGGCGCGGGACACGGATGACGCTCACCGACGACGACCCGCAGGTCGTCGCGCCGAAACCGCGCCGCACGGTCCGCGCCCGCTACGTCGTCGCCACGGTCGTGTGCGTCGCGATCGTCGCGTGGCTGCTCATCGGCGGACTCGCGTCGAACATCGTGTATCTGCGCCCGGTTGGCTACGCGGTCGCGCACCGCTCGCAGGAGGGCACGAAGACCTTCCGTATGGCCGGGCAGGTGCAGCGCGGGACGATCAAGAAGCTCGGCGACACCGGCGTGCGGTTCGTGATGTTCGATGGCGCTGCGCACGCGCAGGTCGACCTCGACGGCAGCCCGCCGGCGCTGTTCAAGGACTGTGCGCCCGTCGTCGTCGACGGGCACTGGAGCGGCACGACCTTCGTTGGTGACCAGCTCTTGATCCGCCACGGCGCCGAGTATTCGGCCAAGCAGAAGGCGGCCGACGAGGCGGCGGAGGCGAAGAACAAGAGCTGCCCGGCGCAGGCGTCCACGTGAGGGCGTCGCTCGGCTACGCGGCGCTGAGCGTCGGCGGTGCGTCGTGCCTGCTCGGCATCGTCACGCTCGTCGCCGGCATCCGCGCCGAGAGCGCACGCCTCATCGCGGTCGGTCGGCGCTACGTGTTCGGCATCGCGGGTGGGTCGGTCGTTGCGTGCGCGGTGATGGAGTGGGCGCTCAACACCCACGACTACACGCTCAAGTACGTCGCCGACAACGTCGCCAACGCGACGCCACGGCTGTTCACGATCACCGCGTTGTGGGGCGCGCTCGAGGGGTCGATCCTGCTGTGGTCGCTGATCCTCTCGACCTACCTCGTCGTCGTGACGATCCTCTTCCGCAAGCGCGGTACCGACCCGCTCGTCGCGTGGGCCACGATCACCGGCTACTGCGTCGCGCTCTTCTTCTTCGGGTTGATGCTCGGGCCTGCGAACCCGTTCCGCGTGATGTCGGGGCTCGTGCCCGCGAACGGCGCGGGACCGAACCCGCTGCTGCAGAACAACGTGATCATGGCGTTCCACCCGCCGATCCTCTACGCGGGCTATGTCGGCATGACCGTGCCGTTCATGTTCGCGGTCGGCGCGCTCGTCACCGGCCGCTTCGGTGAGGGCTGGCTCGCCGACGTGCGCCGCTCGACGCTCATCGCGTGGGGCTGCCTCACGATCGGGATCGTGCTCGGCGCGTGGTGGAGCTACGAGGTGCTCGGTTGGGGTGGCTACTGGTCGTGGGACCCGGTCGAGAACGCGTCGTTCATGCCGTGGTTGACGGCGACCGCCTTCATCCACTCGCTCATGGTGCAGGAACGACGCGGGATGCTGCGAGTCTGGAACCTCTCACTCGTGATCGCGACGTTCTCGCTCACGATCCTCGGCACGTTCCTCACGCGCTCGGGCGTCATCAACTCGGTGCACGCGTTCTCGCAGTCGAACATCGGGCCGTCGCTGCTCGGGTTCCTCGGCGTCGTCGTCGCCGTCGGTCTCGGGCTCATCGCGTGGCGCGCCGACAAGCTGCACGCGCCCGGCCGTATCGACTCGCCGGTGTCGCGCGAGGCCGCGTTCCTCGCCAACAACCTGCTCTTCACCGGCTTCGCGTTCGTCGTGCTGATGGGCACGGTGTTCCCGCTGCTCGCGGAGGCGATCGCCGACCGGCAACTCTCGGTCGGGCAGCCCTACTTCGACCGACTTGTCGTGCCGATCGGCATCGCGCTGCTGTTCCTCATGGCGGTCGCGCCCGCGCTGCCGTGGCGCGCGACGAGCGGCGAGGTGCTGCGCCGCCGCCTGCTCGTGCCCGCGTACATCGGTGTGGCGACGATGATCGTCACGCTGCTCTTCGGCGCGCACGGCGTCGCGCAGATCGTGTCGTTCGGTCTCGGCGCGTTCGCGCTCGCGGGGATCGGCCGCAATCTCCTCCTCTCGGTGCGCACGCGCCGCAAGGCGTTCGCGGAGGCGCCGCCGCGCGCGCTGGTCAACACCGTGCGGAGCAACCCGCGCCTCTACGGCGGTTTGATCGTCCACGCGGGCGTCGTGATCATCGCGATCGCGCTCGGCGTCTCGTCGGGTTACGCGACCCGTCGCGAGGTGAGCCTGCAGCGCGGCGAGACCGCGACCGTCGCCGGCTACCGCGTGAAGTACCTCGGCTCGAGCACGAGCGCGACCGGTCAGAAGACGACCGTCGCGGCGCGCGTGCAGGTCTTCGACGGCGGCCACAGCCTCGGTGTGTACGAGCCCGCGATCTCCTCGTACCCGAACGTCGACGGCGGCATCGGCACGCCGTCGGTGCACACCGGCATCCTGCGCGACCTCTACCTGACGCTCGTGTCGAACCCGTCGGAAGGGCGGGTGACGATCGGAGTCGCGGTCAATCCGCTCGTGATCTGGCTCTGGATCGGTGGCCTCGTCATGGGGCTCGGCACCGCGATCGCGCTCGTGCCGATGAAGAAGCGCACGATCCGCCGCCCGACGCGGCGCGAGCCCGAGGCGGTCGCCGCGCCGCCGGAGGCGCCCGAGAACACCGGCGACCTCGCAGGCGTGACGTCGTGACCCGGAGACCGGCTCCTCGTGCAGCCGAAGGCGCGAGCGCATGGGCGCTGTGAGGAAGAAGCACGCGCTGCGGTGGATCTCGCTGGGCGTCGGCGTCATGCTCGTCGCGTTCGCGGTACTGCTCGCGAGTCAGGTGCACAACGACCCGTCGTTCAAGGGTGGCAAGCTCCTCGACAAGCCCGTGCCCGAGTTCGACCTGCCCTCGCTCACCAGCAGCGCGCGTGTGAGCTCGACCGGTCTGCAAGGCAAGGTCTTCCTCGTGAACTTCTGGAACTCGTGGTGCATCCCGTGCAATCAGGAGCACAGCGCGCTCGCACAGTTCTACGCCGAGCACAAGGCCGATCCGAACTTCGAGATGATCGGCATCGTGCGCGACGACACCGCGTCGGCTGCGCGCCAGTACGTCTCGCAGCACCACGACCCGTGGACTTTCGTCACCGACCCGCAGGGGCGGGCGTCGATCGACTTCGGTACGACCGGTCAGCCCGAGTCGTACATGGTCGACGCGCAGGGTGTGGTCCGTGCGCTGTTCCGGTCACCGGTCAGCGTCGCCGACCTCGACGAGATGCTCGCCGTCGCGCAGCGAGTCTGAGGAATGGACTCGCGTCGCCTCAAGACGTTCGGCCCGTGGATCGTGCTCGCGGTGCTCGTCGTCGTCGTGCTCGCGATCACGTTCGCGCGGTCGCGGCCGAGCAACTCGCCGTCGGCGCGCGCCGCGCGCCTCGCGTCGGAGTTGCGCTGCCCGACGTGTGAGTCCGAGTCGGTCGCGAACAGTCAGTCGACGGCGGCGGTCGCGATCCGCTCCGACATCAAGCGTCGCATCACGGCGGGGGAGAGCGACGCGCAGATCCGCGCCGCCGAGGTCGACCACTACACGCAGTACATCCTGCTGTCGCCCGACGGCAACGGCATCGGCCTCATCGTGTGGGTCGGGCCGCTCGTCGTGCTCTTCCTCGGCGCGGTCGGCCTCGGCTTCGCGCTGCGGCGCTGGTCGCGCCAGCCCCGCCTCGCGGCGACCGGCGCCGACGAGGCCGTCGTCGCGCGCGCCCGGGAGCAGTCATGACCGACGCCACCGACACCGTCGAGGCGCGCGACGAGCTCGAGTCGCGTCGCGAGTTCCTGATCCGCTCGCTCGAGGACCTCGAGGCCGAGCGCGACGCCGGCAATGTCGACGACGAGACCTACGCGCGTCTCCACGGCGACTACACCGCGCGCGCCGCCGCGGTTCTGCGCGCGCTCGACGGCGAGCAGGTGAATGCGCTGCCCGAGGCGGAGTCGGTCCCCGCCGGTCGCCGCGTGCTGATCATCGGCGCGATGGTCGCGTTCGCCATCGCCGCCGCGGTCGTGCTCGGTCTCACGATCTCGCAGCGGACGCCCGGCCAAACGGTGACCGGCGGCGTGCCGACGACCAGCGCACAACAGAGCGAGGCGACGCTGAAGCAGGCGACGATCGACCATCCGAACGACTACAGCGCGCGCATCCAGTACGCGCGATCGCTGCTGTCGACCGATTTCGTCGACGCCCTGAAGCAATACACCGCCGCCGAACGACTCGAGCCGAACCAACCGGAACCGCCGACGTACATCGGCTGGATCTACGGCCTCAGCTCGGAGGGCGTGACGAACGCGAGCGACCACCAGCAGGTCATCGCGGAGTCGTTGCACGAGCTCGCGATCGCGCACCGCGTCGGTCCGAAGTACGCGGACGCGTGGGCGTTCGATGGTCTCGTGCATTCGCGGTTCATGAACGATCCCAGGGGCGCGATCCCGCTGCTGCAGAAGTACATCCAGCTCGCACCGAACGGGCCCGAGGTATCCGAGGTACGCACCGAGCTGCAGGCCGCACAACAGGCGGCGAACGCGCCCGCCGGTGCAACCACGACCACGACTGCCGGTTAAGTTCCGGACCGTCCCGAACGAGGAGATCCGCGTGCCCGACCAGCCCGAGTACCAGATCGACGGCTCGAAGAACTACAAGGTCACGATCACCACGAATCGCGGCGTCATCGTGATGGAGCTCGACCCGACGCTCGCCGCGAACACGGTGAACAACTTCGTCGGCCTCGCGCGGAAGGGCTTCTACGACGGTCTCACGTTCCACCGCGTCGTGCCCGAGTTCGTCATCCAGGGTGGCGACCCCGACGGCAGCGGTCGCGGTGGTCCCGGCTACAAGTTCGCCGACGAGCCCGTGAAGGCCGAGTACACGCTCGGCGCGGTCGCGATGGCGAACTCGGGACCGAACACGAACGGCTCGCAGTTCTTCATCTGCATCGACGACTGCCAGCGCAAGCTCGACAAGCTCTACAGCCTCTTCGGCTACGTCACCTCCGGCATCGAGGTCGCGCAGGCGACCGAGGTCGGCGACACGATGAAGACCGTCGTCGTCGAAGAGGTCGAGCGGTCTTGATCGGTCACGCGACCTCAGAGGTTCCCGCCTGAGCGCGTGAGCGAAGCGAGCGGCGCGGCCCGACTTGGAGGCTGAGGCGTCAGGAGCGGCGAGCGCAGCGAGCGCGACCCGAAATTACGCGTCGATGAGGCCGTGGCGCTTGCGCACGACGCGGTCGAGCTGACCGAACACGAGCGCGTCGAGGATCACGCCGACGAGGAAGATCGCGATCATCGTCGCCATGATGCCCGTGTAGTCGTTGAGGTTCCGGTTGGCGTCGAGCACCTGACCGAGCGCGTGGGATCCCGGCGCCGCGCCGATGAGCTCACCTGCGAGCAGGCTGCGCCACGCGAACGACCAGCCCTGCTTCAGTCCGCCGACGAAGCTCGGCAGCGACGCGGGGATCACGACGTGCCGTAGCGACGACCAGCCGCGCGCGCCGAGCACGCGCCCCGCGCGCAGCAGGATCGGCGGGATGTTGTCGAAACCGCTGAGCAGACCGTTGGCGATCGACGGCGCCGCGCCGAGGATCACGACGAACAGCACCGCCCAGCTGCTGAGGCCGAAGAGCACGATCGCGAGCGGGAACCACGCGATCGACGGCATCGTCTGCAGGCCGGTGATCATCGAGCCGATGCCCGATCGCAGCACGCGCGAGCTCGCGGTCGCGATCCCGATGACGGTGCCGATCACGATCGCGAGCGCGAAGCCGACGACACCACGTTCGAGCGTGTCGGTCGCGGCGCGGCGCAGCAACGTGCGGCTGTCGAAGAACGCCTTGAAGCTCGGCACCGGACCCGGGAGCACGTACGACGGCTTCCAATGGGTCCACACCACGACCTGCCACGCACCGAGGAAGATCGCGACGGCGAGCAGCTTCGGCCACAGTCCCGACCAGATCGCCTTCGCGTGATTCGGCGCGGCGGGAACCGAGAGCTCCAGCGCATCGATACCTGCGAGCTCGCGTTCGAGGTGCGTGCCCTTGGTCTCGGGACGCAGATCAATCTGCATGACGGCGCACCTCTTCGCGCAGGCGGTCGGTGATGGTCGCGGCGGCGTTCGCGATCTCGGCCGCGTCGATGCGGCGGGGGCGTTCGATGTCGACGTCGAACTCGGCGACGACCCGCCCGGGCCGGCTCGACAGCAGCACGACGCGGTCACCGAGGCGCACGGCCTCGCGCACGTTGTGCGTGACGAAGAGCACCGACAGCCCGTTCTCCTTCCAGAGCCGGTCGAGCTCGTCGTGGAGGATGTCGCGCGTCATCGCGTCGAGCGCGCCGAACGGCTCGTCCATCAGGAGCACCTGCGCCCGCTGCGCGAGCGCGCGGGCGAGCGCGCCGCGCTGGCGCATGCCGCCCGAGAGCTCGTGCGGCTTCTTGTCGGCGAAACCGCCGAGGTGCACCATCTCGAGCAGCGCCTCGGCCTGGGCCCGTCGCTCGCGCTTCGGCACCTTCGACAGCTGCAACGCGAGCTCGATGTTCTTGCGCACCGACAGCCACGGGAACAGCGCCGATTCCTGGAACATCAACGCCGGGCGCCCGAGCGCAACCGACACGGTGCCCTGCGTGGGCGAGTCGAGACCGGCGACGATGTTGAGCAGCGTGCTCTTGCCACATCCCGACGCGCCCACGAGGCACACGAACTCGCCCGGCGCGACCGTCAACGACAGCCGGTCGAGCGCGACGACCGCGTTGCCCGAGTGCCCGTAGGCCTTCGAGACGTTGTCGATCCGGATGGCCGGCGCCGCGTCGACCTGCGGCGCGGCGCCGTTCACGCTCGGACGCTCGACGACGCCGGCCGTGCTCACGACGACACCGCGGGTTGGTTCTCGGACGCGAGGAACTTGTTGAGCAGCGTCAGGTCGAAGATGCTCGTGAGGTCGGTCTGCTTGAGGATGCCGAGCGCCTCCGCGTGGTCGACGTCGCTCCGCAGGCTCGACGCGATCGGGTCGAGCGTGAACTGGATGCTCTTGAAGGAGTCGGTGACGAGGCTCGTCTTGATCGGCTTCGACGTCGCGGTCTCGATGCCCTTCGACACGAGGCCGGCCGCGGTCGACGGGTCGCTCTTGATCTCGTCGATCGACGCCGAGAGGCCCTTGATCAGGCTCGTCACGACGTCGGGGTGCGCCTTGAGGAAGTCGGTGCGCACGATGAGCAGCGTCGTGACGTACTTACCGCCGGGCCAGAGGTCGGCTTCGTTCACGAGCACGTGGCCGCCGGCCTGCACCATCTTCGTGGCGTAGGGCTCGGGCATCCACGCACCGGCGATCGCGCCGGTCTGGAACTCGGTGACGACCGTGCCGTTGTCCGGGCCGGGGACGATGTGCACATCGCCGCCGCCGTTGACGTCGGTCGAGAGCCCCTTCTGCTTCAGCCAGTAGCGCAGCGACACGTCCTGGGTGTTGCCGAGCGACGGCGATCCGATCTTCTTGCCCTTGAGGTCGGCCGCGCTCTTGATGTCCTTGTTGACGACGAGGAACGCGCCGCCCGACGCGGTGCCCGCGACGATGCGGATCGCCGAGCCCTTCGACTGGGCGTAGGCGTTGATCGCCGGGTTCGGGCCGACGAACGACGCGTCGATGCTCTTGGCGAACAGTGCCTCGACCGCAGCCGGGCCGGCGCTGAACACGCTCGTCTTCAGCGTGACGTTCGAGCCGAGCGCCTTGGCGAACTGGCCGCCCTGCAGCCCGACCATGGCCGGCGCGTGCGTGACGTTGCCGAAGTAGCCGAGTCGGAGTGTGACCTTCTCGCCCCCGCCGCCGGTGTTGTCCGAGGCCGGCTGCTTCGAGCCGCTGCTGCCGCAGGCCGCCGCGAGCAGCGCGAGCGCAACGACGGGAATCAGTACCCGCATCCGGGTTCGTGACGTGGACATGACGAACAAGACCTCCCGGGGCCGGAGGGGTTGTTCTCGACCCCGCCGCCGATATACAACTATGTTGATCGACAACATATTGTATGGACGGAGCGCGGTCAAGCGGCCGCCGCGAGGGCCCAGAGCGGGGACGACCGTGAAGATCTCGGCGAAGAGTGACTACGCGGTGCGCGCGGCGGCGGAGCTCGCGGCCGCGTCGGGCCGGCTCGTGAAGGGCGAAGAGCTTGCACGCGCGCAGGGCATCCCGCTCGAGTTCCTCGAGAACATCCTGCGCGAGCTGCGCGTCGCCGGAGTCGTCATCGCGCAGCGCGGCGCGGAGGGCGGCTACGGACTCGCGCGTCCCGCGGAGGAGATCACGGTCGCCGAGATCCTGAACGCGGTCGAAGGTCCGCTCGCGTCGGTACAGCGCGTCCCGCTCGAAGAGCTCGCGTACCACGGCGCCGCGGAACGGCTCGCCGACGTGTGGATCGCGATGCGCGCCGGCATGCACGCAGTGATCGGCTCGGTGACACTCGCCGACCTCGCGGCCGGCAACCTTCCGGACTCCGTGCGCGCGGTCATCCCCATCGCCGACGCACCCGCGCCGACGCCGACGCCGACGTAGCGCGCGTCAGCTCGTCGCGAAGTGCGCGTCGGACGCGCGTTGCACTTCGTTGCGGTTCGCGCGCAACCGCATGAACCCGAACGCGCCGAGCATCACGATGGTGCCGGCGACGACGACGATGCCGAGCTCGGTGTTCGTGAGACCGAGCAGCTTCAGCGCCGAGATCGACATCGCGAGCACGATGACGGGCCGGATGAAGCGGTCGGCACCCTTCGACGAGACGTGCGCGCCGAGCCATACCGCGGGGATCGCGCCGATCAGCAGCGAGCCGACGAGCGAGACCTGCAGGTTGCCCCACAACGCGGTCCCGATCGCGGCCGCGCCGACGAGCGGCACCGCCTGGATGAGGTCGGTGCCGACGAGCTCGCGCATCGAGATGCGCGGGTAGAGGATCATCAACAGCACGATCATCAGCGAGCCGGAGCCGACCGACGTCATGCCGACGATGAAGCCGCCGACGAGACCGATCGTGATCGTCGGCACCGCGCGCAGCGCGATCGTGCCCGGCGCCAGCGGCTCGACCTTGCGTCGCGCTTCGATGAGACCCTTCACGAGCATTGCGACCGCGGCGGTGACGAGCACCCAACCCAGCGTCGTCTTGATGAAGTTGTCGACGCCCGGTCCGTGCAGGTGACCGAGCGTGTACGTGCCCGCGAGCGCGCCCGGTATGGAACCGATCGCGAGCCACCCGACGAGCTTGAGGTTCACGGTGCCGCGCTTCATGTGCACGGATCCGCCGATCGGCTTCAGGATCAGCGAGGCGACGATGTCGCTCGAGACCGCGGCCGCGGGCGTGATGCCGAAGAAGAGCACGAGCACCGGCGTGAGCAGCGCGCCGCCGCCGACACCGGTGAGTCCGATCACGAAGCCGACGATGAGTCCGGCGAATGCGATACCGAGATCGAGATGCACGAGGCCCGTCCCTGGGTCTTAGTCGACTAGAACGATCGACAACATAGAAGAAGTCGACTTGGTGGGTCAAGGGGTGCGGCTCGAACCACTGCCGTCGCGCTCGGCACGGTGGCGCCTCCGCGTGGGAGATTTGGGCCGTGCGGATCTCGGCGAAGGCGGACTACGCGGTGCGGGCGATGGCGGAGCTCGCCGCCGCCCCCGCGGACCATCCGATCAAGGCCGAGGCGCTCGCCGCCTCCCAGGACATCCCGCGCAACTTCCTCGACAACATCCTGAGCGAGCTGCGCGCGTCGGGCCTGGTGCGGACGCTGCGGGGGCCCGAGGGCGGATCGATGCTGGGCCGGCCGGCGTCGGAGATCACCGTCGCCGAGGTCCTGCGGGCGGTCGAGGGCCCGCTCGCGGCGGTGCGGGGGACGCGCCCCGAGGCGCTCGAATATCCGGGCGCGGCGACCCGGCTCCCGGAGGTCTGGGTGGCGCTGCGTGCCAATCTGCGGGCGGTGCTGGAGACGGTGACCCTGGCCGACCTCGCGGCGAGCAAGCTCCCCGCCGCGATCGCCCGCCTGGCCAAGGACCCCGACGCCTGGCAGCCGCACTGAGTTTTTGGTCGGGCTCGCACGCGTCGCCCTCCGTGACGCGAGCTTGTCTTGGGTAACGGCAGACAGATAAGATACAAGTTGTGAGGTACCTCGAGGTCGCCGCCGATCTGCGCACCGCGGTCGCCGCCGGCGCGTACGGCGCGGGGGGAGCGCTCGAGAGCGAGGCCGAGCTCGGTGGGCGCTTCGGCGTGAGCCGGGTCACGGTCCGCCGGGCGCTCGAGGAGCTGCGCCGCGAGGGACTGGTCACGAGCCGGCGCGGTGCGGGCTGGTTCGTCGCCCTCGACCCGGTGTGCCAGGTGCTCGGTCGGGTCACGACGGTCGAAGCCGCGCTCGAGGCCTCGGGCGCGACCGCCGAGCGGCGCGTGCTCGAGTTCGGCTTCGAGCCCTCGACCGCGGCGATCGCGGCGGCACTGCACCTCGAAGCCGGCGCCGAGGTGCTGCGCGTGCGCCGGCTCACGCTCGCCGACGGCGAACCATTCGCGCTCGTCACCGTCTGGCTGCCGGGCGCGCTCGGCGCGCAGCTGAGCCGCGACGACGCGCAGCGCGCGCCGTTCTACGAGCTGCTCGCCGCGCGCGGCACGCAGCTCGGCTCCGCGACCCAGCTCATCGGCGCCGACCTCGCGGGCGACGACGACGTGCGGCTGCTCGGGCTGGAGCGCGGCGCCGCGGTCCTCGCGTGTCGGCGCGTCACCACGGCGCGCGACGGCATGCCGGTCGTCGTGTCCGAGCATCGTTATCCCGCGCACCGCACGACCTTCGAGATCGATTTCCCGTTCGTCGAAGCGACCAGCGAGGCCCCGGGCCTTCGCCTCGTGAACGGGTCGTAGCCTGCAATGAAGAGTCGCTCTCGCAAGAGCGCACGAGCGAAGCGAGCGGCGCGGCCACGGTCGGATGCGGAGGCGTCACGAGCGGCGAGCGCAGCGAGCGCGACCAGAGAGTGAGGAGACGTCATGGCTGAAGCAACGAACGTCGGTCCGAGCACCCCGACCAGTCTCATCGAGGGTGTGTACGCACGGCTGCCCGAACGGGTCGCGATCGCGCGCGAACGGCTCGGGCGTCCGGTGACCTTCGCCGAGAAGGTGCTCTTCGCACACGCCAACGATCCGAACACGATCGGGCTCGGGCGCGGTGCGGAGTACGGCGACTACCGACCCGATCGCGTCGCGATGCAGGACGCGACCGCGCAGATGGCGCTGCTCCAGTTCATGCTCGCGAAGATGCCGACGGTCGCGGTTCCGACGACCGTGCACTGCGACCATCTCATCCAGGCGCGCGTCGGCGCCGACATCGACCTCAAGGCCGCGCTCGACGTGAACTCGGAGGTCTACGAGTTCCTGCGTTCGGTGTCGGCCAAGTACGGCATCGGCTTCCACAAGCCCGGCTCCGGGATCATCCACCAGGTCGTGCTCGAGAACTACGCGTTCCCCGGCGGGATGATGATCGGCACCGACTCGCACACGCCGAACGCGGGCGGGCTCGGCATGATCGCGATCGGCGTCGGTGGCGCCGACGCGGTCGACGTGATGGCGGGCTGGCCGTTCAACACGAGCGTGCCGAAGCTCATCGGCGTGCACCTCAAGGGCTCGCTGTCGGGATGGACCGCGTCGAAGGACGTGATCCTCAAGGTCGCGGGCATCCTCACGGTGAAGGGCGGCACCGGCGCGATCGTCGAGTACTTCGGTCCCGGCGCGGAGTCGATCTCGACGACGGGCAAGGCGACGATCTGCAACATGGGCGCGGAGATCGGCGCGACCTGCTCGCTGTTCCACTACGACCTGCAGGCCGCGCGCTATCTCAAGGCGACGCGCCGCGAGGAGATCGCGGATCTCGCCGACCACGTCGCGGAGTTCCTGCGCAACGACCCCGAGGTCGACGCCGATCCCGAGCGCTTCTACGACCGCGTCATCGAGATCGATCTCGACGAGCTCGAGCCGCACCTCGTCGGTCCGCACAGCCCCGACCTCGACCGTCCGATCTCCGACGTGCGCGCCGCCGCGGAGAAGGAGGGTTACCCGATCGAGATCTCGGCCGCGCTCGTCGGCTCGTGCACGAACTCGTCGTACGAGGACATCGGGCGCGCCGCGCACGTCGCGCGTCAGGCGTCGGCAAAGGGTCTGCGCGTGAAGACGCCGTTGATGATCACGCCCGGTTCCGAGCAGGTGCGCGCCACGATCGAACGCGACGGTCTGCTCGACGACCTCGAAGCGATCGGCGGGACCGTGCTCGCGAACGCGTGCGGCCCGTGCATCGGGCAGTGGCAGCGCGACGACATCGTGAAGGGCGAGGTGAACACGATCGTCAACTCGTTCAATCGCAACTTCCCGGCGCGCAACGACGGCAACGCGGCGACGCTGTCGTTCATCGGCTCGCCCGAGACCGTGGTCGCGCTCGCGCTCGGCGGCCGCCTCGACTTCGACTTCACCCGCGACACGCTCACCGCGCCCGACGGCACCGCGGTGAAGCTCGAGCCGCCGCACGCCGACGACCTGCCCGCGAAGGGATTCGACCCCGGCGAGTCCGGGTTCCTCGCGCCGGCGAGCGACCCGTCGACGGTCGCCGTGATCGTGCGTCCCGACTCCGAGCGGCTCGAGCTCCTGCAGCCGTTCCCGGCCTGGGACGGCAAGGATCTCCAGGGTCTGCGTGTGCTGCTCAAGGCGGTGGGGAAGTGCACGACCGACCACATCTCGCCCGCGGGTCCGTGGCTGCGTTACCGAGGTCACCTCACGAACATCTCCGGGAACCTGTTCATCGGCGCGAACAACGCGTTCGTGCCCGGTGATACGGGCAAGGGCGTCGACGAGCGCGCGGGGAGCGCGGGTGCGATCGTGCCGCTGCCCGATCTGGCCAAGGCGTACCGCGGCGACGGCATCCAGTGGGTCGCGATCGGCGACGAGAACTACGGCGAGGGCTCGTCGCGCGAGCACGCGGCGATGGAGCCGCGCGCGCAGGGCGGACGCGCGGTGATCGCGCGGTCGTTCGCGCGCATCGCGGAGGCGAACCTGAAGAAGCAGGGCGTCCTCCCGCTGTGGTTCGCCGATGTCGACGACTACGACAAGGTGCGCGTCGACGACACCGTCGACGTCGTCGGGCTCGCCGATCTCGCGCCCGCTCGCCCGGTGACCGTCGTCTTGCACCACACCGACGGCACGAACGACGAGATCACGACGACGCACTCGATGTCGGAAGAGCACATCGAGTGGTTCCGCGCGGGATCCGCGTTGAACCTGCTCGCGGCGAAGCGCGCCTGAGTCTCCGTATCATCCCCGGATGAGCACGGGTCGGCTGGAGGCGTTCAGTGACGGCGTCATCGCGATCGCGATCACGGTGATGGTGCTCGAGCTCAAGAAGCCCGATGGCGCGACGTGGGATTCGCTGCACGCCGTGCTCTCGGGGTTCTTCACGTACGTGCTGAGCTTCGTGATGCTCGGCATCTACTGGAACAACCACCACCACATGCTCCAGCTGACCAAGCGGGTGAATGGCGCGATCCTCTGGGCGAACCTGCATCTGCTGTTCTGGCTCTCACTGTTCCCGTACTTCACGGAGTGGATGGGCGCTCACCACCTCGCGAAGGTGCCGACGGCCGCGTACGGGGTCGTGCTCCTCTGCGCGGCGATCGCGTTCTACATCCTCATGCGCGCGATCGTGCGCGACCAAGGGCCCGACTCGGTGGTGCAGGCGCGCATCGGCCGCGACCTCAAGGGGCGTTTGTCGCCCGTTGCCTACGCGCTCTCGATCCCGCTCGCCTTCGTCGACCGGTGGATCGCCGTCGCGATCTTCGTCGGCGTCGCGCTGGTGTGGCTGATTCCCGACCGCCGCCTCGAGTCGCAGTGGAGCACGGACTGAGCCGAGCGCCCGTTAGTGGTACTGCGTTGTTCGGCTATACGCCGACAACGCAGTACCACTACAACGAGGCCTCGGTGCGGAGGGCGCGGAAGCGGTCGACGATGCCGGGGAGCGCGTCGACGAAGCGGTCGACGTCGGCCTCGGTCGTGTTCCATCCGACCGACACCCGCAACGAGTGCTCGGCGTCGACGCCCATCGCCGCGAGCACGCTCGACGGCTCGAGCAGCTCGCTCGAGCACGCCGATCCCGAGTGCACGGCGACGCCGTGCTGGTCGAGCGCGAGGAGGATCGGCTCGGCCTCGACGCCGGTGACGCCGAAGCAGAGGACGTTGGGAAGCGAGCCCGCTTCGCTTACGTCACCGAAGCGCGTCGCGCCGACGACGTCGAGCACGCTCGCGGCCCGTTCGATCAACGCGCGCGCGGCGCGGGCTTCGTCGTGGAGACGGTCGGTCACGTCGACGCACGCGGCCCCGAAGCCGACGAGCGCGGCCACGTTCTCCAGACCGCCGCGCCGCGCCCGTTCCTGCGCGCCGCCGACGACGAACGGGTCGAGCCGCAGACCGCGCCGCACGAGCAGTGCCGCCGCGCCCTTCGGACCCCCGAGCTTGTGCGCGGTGATCGACGCGAGGTCGGCGTCGAGGGCGGAGAAGGCGAAGGGCAGGTGACCGACGGCCGCGCACGCGTCGACGTGCACGAGCGCGCCCTGGGTACGCGCGGCAGCACAGGCCTCCGCGATCGGCTGGATCGTGCCGACTTCGTGATTCGCGAGCTGCAGCGACACGAGCACGGTGTCGGGTCGCACGGCCGCCGTGACGGCGGCCGCGTCGAAGCGACCGCGCGCATCGACGCCGATCACGGTGACGTCGTCGCTCGCGCGGCGCACCGCTTCGAGCACCGCCGAGTGCTCGACCGCGGTGGTGACCACGTGCTGGCGGCCCTGCTCGCGCCCGCGCGCGAGCGCGCCGAAGATCGCAGTGTTGATCGCCTCGGTCCCCGACGCCGTGAACACGACCTCACGCGGTCGCGCGCCGACGAACGCGGCGACCTGCTCGCGCGCGTCCTCGAGCGCAACGCGCGTCGCGCGGCCTTCGGCGTGCAGGCGACCCGGATCGCCGTGGTGCTCCGCGAGGAACGGGAGCATCGCCTCCAGCGCGACTGCGCGCAGCGGCGAGGTGGAGGCGTGGTCGAGGTAGGCGCGGGTCACACGCGGGTGACGCAGTGGGTGCCGCCGTCGGGACGCGACTCCTCGATGTGGGGTTGCGTCTCGCCGTACAGACCTTCGAGCATGCCGCGCACCATGCCGGTGTCGACCGCGCAGAGGACGTGCGGATAGCGCTGCGCGGCCTCGCCGAACGGGCAGTGCTCCGACACGAGCGTGAGCGATCCGCCGCGCGCTTCGGCGTGGGCGGCGAACCCGTGCGCGGTGAGCGCGTCGGCGACCGACGCGACCGCGGCCTTCACCGAGCGATGGCCGTCGCCGGGCTCCATGTTCGCGGCGAGGCCGCGCCCGTACTCGTAGCCGACCTCCTCTGCGAGCGCCTGGGCCTCGTCGCGCGGCAGCCGTTCGAGCGCCCGGGCGAGCAGGGTGCCGAGGAGGTCGTCGCGGCGGGGCGGGAAGTTCAGGTGCGTGTCGAGGTCGGCGGCCCGGTAGACCTTCGACGGCCGGCCCGCGGTCTCGCCCCGGGAGAGCTGGACCACGAGGTAGCCGCCCGACGCGAGCTTCTCGAGGTGGTGGCGCGCGACGTTCGGGTGGAGGGAGAACTGGGTCGCGACCTCGGCCGCGCGCAGACCTGCGGGGTGCGCGCGCACGAGGACGAAGATGTCGCGCCGGGTGGGGTCGCCGAAGGCCGAGGTGACCGCCGCGACGGCGGCGCCGAACTCGTCCGGACTGAGGGCCGCCGGGGGCATGCGGGTATTCTACCTACGTCCGTAGTGCAAATCCCCGGGCCCCCACGGAGCCGCCCCATGCCGACCGAGGCCCAAGTCATCGAGGCCCTGCGACCGGTCGAGGATCCGGAGATCCACCGCTCGATCGTCGACCTGGGCATGGTGCGGGGGATCGGCTTCGCGGGTGACCGGGTGAAGGTCACGGTGGCGCTCACCGTCGCCGGCTGCCCGCTGCGGAACGAGATCACGAGCCGGGTCACCGGCGCGGTCGAGGCGCTCGATGGCGTCGGCGGCGTCGACCTCGATTTCACGGTCATGACCGACGAGGAGCGCCAGGCGCTCGCGCAGCGACTGCGGGCCGAGGGCGGCGGGGCGCCCGCCGACGGGTCCGCACGCACGAACCCCTTCACCGACTCCCGCACGCGCGTCATCGCGATCGCGTCGGGCAAAGGCGGCGTCGGCAAGTCGTCGGTCACCACCAACCTCGCGGTCGCGCTCGCGCAGGCGGGCCACAAGGTCGCCGCGGTCGACGCCGACGTCTGGGGTTTCTCGATGCCGCGCATGCTCGGCATCGACCGGCCACCGACCGTCATCGACGATGTCATCGTGCCGCCGGATGCGAACGGCGTGACGCTCATCTCGATGGGCTTCTTCGCGCGTGAGGACCAACCCGTCGTGTGGCGCGGCCCGATGCTGCACAAGGCGCTCGAGCAGTTCCTCTCCGACGTGCACTGGGGCGAGTTGGATGTCCTCGTCGTCGACATGCCGCCAGGAACCGGCGATGTCTCGATGTCGCTCGCGCAGCTGCTGCCGCGCGCCGAAGCGGTCGTTGTCACGACTCCGCAGCTGCTCGCCCAGGAAGTTGCGGTGCGCGCGGCGTCAATGGCCGAGAAGACCGGCATGCGCGTGCTCGGAGTGATCGAGAACATGACGTCTGAGGTCTTCGGCTCCGGTGGAGGCGAGCGGCTCGCGACCGAGCTTGGTGTGCCGCTGCTCGGCTCCGTTCCGCTCGATGTGCGTTTGCGGGAAGCCGGCGATTCGGGTGTGCCACTTGTCGTATCGGACCCGTCATCGGAGATCTCGGAGGCGATCTTCGAGATCGCTCGAGGGCTCGACGCAAGCCGCAGCGGCGGCTTCACGCGCACGTTGCCGCTCGTCGGCTAGTGACGCCCGACGAAGCCCGTTCGCGCCTAGCGGCACTCGGTTTTTGCGGCGAGGACGTCGAGGTGCTCGCGGCGCACTTTATCGCCGCCGAGGAGCGGGGATTGGCTGGCCACGGGCTGACGCGCATCGAGTGGCTGGAGACCTGGACGGATCTTCATCCCGACGCGAAGCCGACGCGCATTGTCGCGGAGCCGGGATACGAGCGCTGGGATGGGACGGACGTCCTCGGTTATCTCACGCTGAACGCTGTCGTCGAAGCGCAGCTCGCAGCGCCACCTGGCCACGCACGCGTTGTTGTCTGCGGCAGGACGTTTCCCACCGGGATGCTCGGCTACTGGACGCGTCGGCTCGCCGAAGGCGGTCTGGTCG
>DATBAK010000043.1 GCA_036271555.1 Acidimicrobiia bacterium | reverse complement strand
GCGTTCGCACTGCGATGCAGTTGGCCGCGACTACTCGGAGATCGGCAAGACGCGGCTCGCGTCCTTGATGATCACGAGCTCGCCCGAGGAGACGAAGCAGGTGCGCGAGTTCGTCGCGGCGGCGGCCGGCGACGCGGGCCTAGGTTTCAACATCGGTGAGGAGCAGGAGATCATCGACCAGGTCGGCGCCGTCATCGAGGCCGGTATCGACACGCCGATCTTCAACATGCCGTTGGGCAATGTCGAAGCGGTCGAGCGCGCGGGCACGCTGCTCGTGGAGACGTTCTCGTAGTGGTCGAAGATCTCGTCGATCCGCGGCGCAGCGAACCCGCGGATGTGCTCAACGAGAGGCCGATGCTCGAGCGCAGCCTCGAGTTCCGTCGCATGACGCTGCGGTTGAAGTGCGAAGGGTTGTCGGTTGACGCGCTGCGGGCGCGCCGTTCCGTCGTCGGACATGTCGCGGCACGTCTCGTGCGACACATGGCCGAGGTCGAGCGACCAGTGGATCTACAACCACATGATCGAGGAGTACGCGCGCCACAACGGGCACGCGGATCTCATCCGCGAGCTCTTGGACGGCGCCGTCGGTTGGTGACGGCTCCAATCGGTCACCGTGACTGCGAGCGGGTGAGCTCGACGCGCGTCGGGGCGGTCTTGATGCCCTGGAAGACATCGAGCCAATGGCGCGTGCCGTTCGCTGCGAACCAACCGCGCGTGTTGCGGTCGGGCAGCTTCTGGCGCCGTCCCGTGAGCGACATCCACGCCGCGGGCGTCACCACGTGGCCGTTCGGGCCGCCCGGCAGCCACACCGCGACTGCAGACGCCGACGGGTGGAACACGGTGTCGACGTCGCACTTGATCGAGCCGGGCGCGCCCTGCGGATCGCGCGAGAGCGTGCCGTCGGCGAGCACGTAACGGCCCGCGGTCACGGTCTCGGGTGCGCCTTCGACGCCGTCGAGCACGGTGACCAGCGCGTTCCCCACCGCGTTGGCAGTCTGCGACGACGTCGCCTCGCTGTCGTCGGAGTGTCCGCATCCGAAGCGGTCGGTGCCGTCGTTGGCGCGCGGCTCACCGATCACGCCGACACCGTTGCCTTGCGGGAACATGTAGCCGAGCATGTCCTCGGCGAGCCCGTCGACGAATCGGTACGGCTCGTGCATGTGCGGCGTGAGTAGCGGCGGCATCGCGTACTTGGTGCGGGGCATGTCTTGACGGCCGAGGAAGCTGCCCAGGAACGTGAACGGGAAAACCTCGCCGGGCTCGGAGAGGAACTCGCCGTCGCCGATGCGGAACGCCGCGACCTGCGAGAGCAGCTCACTGCCCGAGGTCACGCCGTTCGCGGCGGGCGGATGCTCGACGGTGCAGTTGTCGTCGTAGCCCGGGCGCGCGGAGAACACGCCGAGCTGCGCGCCGAGGATGAAGACCGCGTTCGTGAGCTCGATGCACACTGAGCGGCGCACGCCCCAGATGTCGTTCGTCGACGAGAACCGCCCCGACCGGTCGAGCGCGTGTGCGACCGCGCCGCCGAGCTGCTCGCCGAGCGCCTTCGTCTCGTGGTCGTAGCCGGTCGGCAACGGCGATCCGTTGGGCTCGAACAACGTGCGGCAGCCGGCCGGATGCGACGCATCGACGAACTGCTGCGGCACTCGGGAGATGGGCGCCGCGTAGACCTGCGGCGTCTCGTTGCTGCCGACCGAGCCGGCCATCTCGATGCCCACGCCGCCGAATCTCTTCTCGAGCGCGGTGCGGAAGAAGTGCGGCCAGTCGGCGCTGATCCAGTTCCGTTGCGCGGCGTCGGGGTTGAAGCCGAGCGTCTCCGCGTGCTGGCTCACGTCGCCGAGCGTGGCGATGACGTGGCCGTTGGTCGCGACGGCCTGGAGCGACGGCATGAGCTGGTCGTCGACGAACGGGTACGACGACCAGCACTGCTGCAGGTTGGCGGGCTCGATCGCCTCGGCGTACTTGATGTGCGCGGGCCGCAGTTGGTCGAATGCGTGCTCGATCGCCGTCGCCGACTGCCGTACGAGGAAGTCGACGTAGTACGCGTCGACACCCGACGTCGTCTGGCTCACGCCGGAGATGCCGAGCGTGTCGGGCGCGGACTCGTCGTGCGTCGCGGAGATGAAGACGTCGTCGAGGTGGTAGCCGTCGGCGCGCACACGCGCGCGGATGCGCGCTTGATACACGTTGAAGACGCCCTCTTGATCGAGCACCTCGACCGCGATCGTCTTCGTGCCGTTCGAGACGACGAGGGCCCGCGCGCTGATGTCGTCGGCGACGGTCGTCGCGAAGCGCGGCGAGTCGGCGCCGCCACCGAGCAGGATGCCGTCCCAGCGTCCGTTGCCGTTGCAGTCGACGAACGGATCGCCGAGCTGATAGGTGCCCGTGCCCGCCGAGTCGGTGTAGGCCTCCTCGAACGCGAAGTTGCGGGGGCCGGACGCGGTCCCACTGCAGTCGGCCGGGTCGTGACTCACGGCGCCCGGCGCGGGCGGGGTGATGCTCTGGACCGCGGCGCCCGCGAGGAACCGGCTCGTGTGTTGCGGCGCGGCGCCCGTCGACTGCGAGGCGGATCCGGCGACCGGTTGCACGACACCGACGACCAGTGCGACCGAGACCGAGGCGACGAGGACTCGTCCATGACGCATCACTGCACCCCCTGCGTCGAGCTGCGACCAACGCTACCGAGCCCGCGCCGGCGCCGCTACGGGACGACCCGGAACGCGCCGCGCATGAAGGGATGCACGCGGCAGAAGAACACGTACGTTCCCGGAGCAAGGTCCGACGGCGTGGTCCACTGCAGGGTGCCCGAGGTCGGCAATCCGTCGTTGCCGAGCTGACCCGAGTCGAGCTGCACGGCCGCGTTCGCGACCGGATAGGCGATGCCGGTGCTGAGGTTGCACGGCAGCTTGCACGTCGTGATCGTGTGCCAGATGCCGTAGCCGCTCGCCGGTGCGTCGCGGTTGACGAAGGTGATGCTGTTGCCGGCCTTCACCGTCGGAACCGACGTGGCGTGGTCGAGGTCGCCCGGCACGTAGTCGAAGCTGCCGATATTGATCGTCTTCACCTTCGGCCCGTTCGGCAGCTTCGAAGGATCGGAGAGATTCGGGTCCGCGGCACCACCGTGGTTGTCGTTCTCGGGCAGGTGGCCGTGGGTGATCTTGCCGGGAATGTCGACGCCGGTCTTGAACGCGCTGGCGCCACCGCCGTTGGGAACGACCCAGGCGATCATGATGCCCATCACCTCGTACCACGACCATTTGCGGGTCGTGTCGTAGGTCGCGGTGACGCTCAACGTGTCGCCCGTCTTCACGTGCACGTTCCACTTCGGTGAGGTCGCGGTCATCGCGACGTCCCACGACACCGGACCCGCGGGTTCGAAGTAGTGCGCCTTCGATTCGTAGAGGTGCGCGGTCTTGTTGCCGCGTGTGAGATCGAGATCGGTGTGGAGGCCGCCGGGGTGGAGGTGTCCCGCGGTCTGGATGAGCTCGCCGTCGAACGGAAGGGTGTACTCGTTCTTCGGGGCGCCGCCGTGGTACGGGTCGGTCGCGTCGGTGGGGTACGTGAAGGCACCGTTCGTGCCCGAGCCCGCGGCGACGTTGAAGACCGGGTAGATGGAACCGTTCTGCACGTCCATCCAGATGGGCTGGGCTTCGGTGATGCTCGACGCGGCCGGCGAGCTGGCCGGGATGAAGTCGATGTCGTAGGTGACGTAGACGTTGTACGCCTTGTCGTCGAGGACGTGGAGCATGTAGTTGAGGCGCCAGACGTCCGACGGGTCGTAGCGGTAGCCGTAGCCGGGCGGGAACGTGAGCTTCGTCTTCTCCTCACCGGAGGCGAAGAAGCGCTGCGGGAGGCCGGGCGACGAGAGGTCGTTGCGCGAGAGGTTCAGCCAGACCGCGTGGTGGAGGTGAAGGTGGTCGACGGGCGGGATCGTGCCGTCGGTCAGCGTCATGTTCGGCGCGATGCCCGTGATCCAGCCCGGCACCGTCGGCTTCGGGATGTCGCGGTTGCTGATCTCGATGGTGTTCTGGCCCGGGTTCAGGTGCAGCGGCCCGTACTTGAAGTGCAGGTGCTTCACCGCAGTGCTCGCCGCGGGAGCCCTCGACGGAGCCGCTACGGCTCCGAGCGCGCCGACGACGACCATGAGCGTGACCAGAGCCAGAGTTCTCCGCATCGGGGCACGGTAGAGGGCGATTGCCCGGAGCCACAAGGTTGTCGGGCTATCGAACCGGCGGCCCCGCCGACCCCATCACTTCCGGTGGTCTTGGATCGCGAAACCGCGAAGTTGGAACGGCTGGTTTCGGCCGTAGGTGGTGAGCACCTCGACGCCGTACTGCACGAACTGCAGCGTGTCGGCGCTCCGTATCAGTCGCCGCTGCTCGAGCGCGCGCAGGACGGCGAGCAGATTCACGGAGCCGGACTCGGTCTGGTGCGCGCGTCGGACCTGGATGTAGCGGCCGGAGTGGTACACGTCGTACGCGACGCCGTCGATCGTCGCGTGGAACTGCGCGCGCGGCACGCTGACCTGGTGCCATTGATTCCAGACCATCACTTCCGTCGCGGATCCCTTGCAGGCGCCGCCGTTGAGAAAGATGTCGTATGCGAAGTTCCAGCTGGCCGCCTTCGGCCCGCGCTCCGCGAACGTGCTGCGCAGCGTCGTGAACGATCGCACCGCGGGCTGCGACGAACAGTGCATCCAGTCGCTGTAGGCCTTGCTGGAGTCGGGATAGGTCTTCACACCGGTTTCGGGAGCACCCTTCTGGTTCACGGTCGCCGTCCAGTTGGAGGCCGAGCACACCGACATCGTCTGCTTGCCCTGCTTCGTCCACACGTTCTGTTGCACCGTGTACGGCGGGTACCGGTGAGTGCCGTGGTATCCGGTGATCGCGGTTCGATGCGCGCACGACTTCGCGCTCGCGGCATTCGCGGGTGCGGTGAAGCCGACGGTGAGCGACGCGAGCGCGATGAGTACGACGAAGAGGCGAGTCACGCGAACAGTCCTTTGTTTGCCGGCTACAGCTGCTCAGCGGGACGCGCGCGCTCCATCAACGAGCACTGCGCAGAACGAGAAGCCGCCGCCGAGCGTCAGATCGTGACGACGAGTATCGATGCTTCGACGCGCCGAGCTCGAACCGGCGCGGTGTCGATGCGCGACAAAGCGCGCGTGCGGGATGAACGAGACATCACGGGCTTTTTTCGAACATTCGCCCAGATGTCGCGCGCACACATTGACGGCGACGGATTCGCGACGGCGCTCCGCACTGCCCGTGCACTGAAGAAGACGCGCGGCTCGCGCTCGTCAACGCGTCGCGCTCGTGTGCGTGTCCGTGGAGCGGACGGGCGGCGGCCGATCGCGTCGCCCGCCGGACGGTCAGGAGCCGCCCGCGCGAGGCGCGTGGCGGCTCCTGTACTCGACCGACCTCAGATCACGCGGACGTTCTGCGCTTCCTCGCCCTTACGGCCGGGCGCCACGTCGAACTCGACGCGCTGGCCCTCGTCGAGGCTCTTGTAGCCGTCACCCTGAATGTTGGAGAAGTGCACGAACACGTCGTCACCCTGCTCGCGCGAGATGAAGCCGAATCCCTTGTCTGCATTGAAAAACTTGACTGTTCCCTGAGCCACAAATACTTCCTTCTGATACGGCACCCGACGAATTCGGCGTGCTCGCACCCGAGAGCCTATCGGCACCCCGAGCGGGGGCGAATCGCGCGGGGCTGCGCCGGCTCAGCCGGCGGCGTAGGCGGTCGCGATCGCGACGGGGACGACGATCCAGGCCAGCACGAGCAGGACCACGGCGTAGATCGCGAACTGCCGGCTGTGGTCCCTCGGAGGATGACCCGCCGCGCCGATGGTCTGCCACAGCGCGCGCAGCGGCCCGTCGAGCGTGATGCGGGTGCGACGGCGTGCGATGGCGGCGGCCTTGAGGACACACCAGAAGCCGCTGAGCGCGAGCGTCGCGAAGATGCACGCGACGACGACCAGGAGCACGCCGTTGTGCAGCGCGCCGACGAGGAGCCCTTGGAGCGCGGAGGCGACACCCGACAGCGCCGCGCCGCCGAGCAGGAACGTCGGCAGGCCCAGCGACGACTTCTCGAAGTCGGGCGCAAGGCGCTCCATCTGGAGGCGAGCGAGTCGGAGCATGCCGAACTCGGGGCTGCCCTTCGTACTGTTCGCCCAGCGACGTGCGTAGAGCTTGCGGATCTGGCGGACGACCGACTTCTCGTAGTCGCGGACGATCATGCGGATCAGGAACTGGACGACGAACGCGGCGACGGGTTCCAGCGGTCCCGCGTTCAGGTTCGACGGTGGTCGCGCCGAGTTCCGGTCGAAGACCTCGAGCGCGCGCATCGCGGTGCGATGGGCCTCCTCGAAACGGTCGGGATGCGCGAGCGGCTCACGTGCGCCGAGCTCGTCGAGCATCTCCGACTCGACCTTGCCCTTGGCACCGAACTGCTCGAGGATCGCGCCGGAGCGTTGTTCGTCGTTGGTGGTGAACAGCTTCAGGGTGTCGAGCCGGTCCGAGAGCTCGTCGAGCAGCAGATGCTCGGTCTTGGCGATCTCACCTTCGCCGGGCGCAACGCCGGGTGTCGCGGCCTCTGCTTCGTCGCCACCCTCGGACACGCCCGAACGGTATCCGTCGTCGCGGTCGCCGCACCCGGTCTCGTTCTCGTTCTCGACCACGGAGACCCCGCCGCCGTCGTCACCCTGATCGATGCGGGCGCGGGTCGGCGTCGCAACCCGAACGGGTCGACCTGCGGGACGCGCAGGGTCACGATCCGCTTGCAGCGCGCGGCGGCGTGAGTGACCGAGGCGCGGCGGCCGGTGCCGCGCCCCATTGGCGATTCGGAGTCGAACCGAGTGTGAAGTCGAGCTGCGCACCGGTCTGCAAGACGCTCGCCGGCAGCCACGCGCAGGAGTACGACCGGCCGGCACACGGCGCGGGCGCGCGCATCCCGCGCAGGGCGAGCGTCGTCACGTAGCGATCTGCGGGCGCGCGCGGCGCGGAGATCGCGATCGGCGGCGCCGATCCCCGCCGGATCGTGATGCTCGGGAACATGGGTGTCGAGAGCACGAGGTCGGCGCGACCCGGCGTCTCCGGGTACATGCCGATGGCCGCCCACACGTACCACGACGCGAGCGCGCCGAGGTCGTCGTTGCCGGGCTCGCCGTCGGGCGTCGCGGAGTAAAGCGTCGTCGCGATTTGCCGCACGACGTCCTGCGTCCGCCACGGCGCACCCGCGAAGTCGTACTCCCACGGGATGCCGAACGCGGGCTCGTTGCCGGCCCAGTCGTACGGCTGCTTGCGACTCGTGTTGAGCTCGCGGAAGAACGAGTCGAGCTTCCGCACCGCGACCGCGTTGCCGCCCATCGCGTCGAAGAGGCCTCGGAGATCCTGAGGGACGCTCCAGGTGTACTGGATCGAGTTGCCCTCCTCCCAGCCGTCCTGGCCGATGCCCGGCAGCGGCGACCCTTGGAACGCGGGGCCGTTCGGGAAGCGACCGTCGGCGTCGCGCGCCGCGAGGTAGCCCGTCGCAGGGTTGAAGAGATGGCGCCAGTTCCCGGCACGCGCGCGGAAGGTCGCCGCCGTGTGCGCGTCGCCGATCGCGCTCGCGAACGTCGCGATCGCACTGTCGTCGATCGCGTACTCGAGGGTCTCGGAGCCGCCGATCGTGTAATCGAACGACGTGCGGTCGCGCCGGTCGACCTGCACCCAACCGCGCGCCAGGTACTCGTCGAGATCCTGACGCTCTACGTCCCAACCGAGACCGGTACCGACCGTCGTCGCGCCGCGCACCATCGCCTGAAGCGCTTCGTTCGCATCGAAGTTCCGCGCGCCGAACGCATAGGCCTCGGCGATGATCGGATCCGCCGCGTCGCCGTTCATCTCACCGGTCTCGACGTCGGTGTACGCCCACTTCGGAAGGCGTCCGATCTGCTCGTAGTCCGCGAGGAGCGAATGCACCATCTGCCCGACGGTGTCGGGAGCGACGAGCGCGACCAACGGGATCTGTGATCGGTACACGTCCCACTCCGAGAAGTTCGTGTACTGCGTCCACCCGCGCGCGACGTGGACGCGGCCGTCCATCCCCGGGTACCGGCCGTCGTCGTCGCTGAACACGTTCGGGTGCAGCAGCGACCGGTAGAAGGCGGAGTAGAACGTGCGGCGATCCGCGGCGCGCCCGCCGGCGATCGCGATGTGCCCGAGCATGGCGTCCCAGCGCGCGGTGCCGGCACGCTCGACCGCGCCGAGGCCCCGGCCGTGCAGCTCGGCCGCGAGGTTGGCGCGCGCGCCGGCGATGCTCACGAACGAGACCCCGACGCTCATGCCGACGGTGCGTGACGAGCGGGTGTCGAACGTGATCGCGATGCCGGTGTGCGGCCCGTCGACGCTCCGCGCGCCCGGCTGGCTCGCGGTGCCGCGCCAGGTCGCGACGCGCGTGAACGGCCGATCGAAGCGCGCGACGAACGCGAGCCGGTAGGTGCCGATGGCGTCGCAGAACTGCCCGGACTCGACCCAGCCGTCGATCTCCCGGTCGCCGACCACAACCGCGTGCGCGCGTTGCGCGGGTACCGCGCTGTCGGCGACTTTGACGAGCAGGTTCGCGCTCGCCGTCGGTGGGAACACGAACCGTCCGATCCCCGAGCGCGTCGTGACCGCGAGCGCGACGTCGACGCCGGGATCCGTGAGGCGCACCGCGTACCGACCGGGCGCCGCGCGTTCCGATTCGTGCGTGAAGCGGTCCGTCGTGGTCTCAGGCGAGCCGGCGATCGCGCCCACCGTCGGCAGGATCGGCACGTCGCCGAGCCCCGCGCAACCGGGTCCGTTGAGATGCGTGAGGCTGAAGCCCGAGATCGCGGTGTCGCCCGACGAATAACCGCCGCCGTCGGCGCGGTGCGGGGCGGTGTCGGGACCCCACTGGATCATCCCGAACGGCAGATCGGCCGCGGGTGAGTCGTCGATATGACCCACCGCGGTGCCGCCGACACCGGTGCCCATGAACGGATCGACGAGCGTGCTCGGCGACACGACTGCCGAGCTTTCGGAGCCGCCGGCCGCGCGGTGACCCGCGCCGCCCGAGCACGCGGCCGCGATGAACGCGACGACGAGCACGACCGCGAGGAGGCGCCGGTGCGTGATCATTGCGGCGTGATCTGCGTGACGAGGTTCGGAGGAACGCCCCCGGCCGTGAACCCGCGCGACCACGGTTCACAGTGTCCCACGCACATCAGTTCGTCGTCCGGATCGCGTTCGACACGGGTCGGCGCGCGCCCTGAGATCGAGCGGTGACGGCGGGGCGGGCCGACGGATCGACGGACGACCGCGCTAATCGGCGAACACGGCGCGGCTCTGCTCGATGAAGAAGCGGTGGTCGTGTCCCTTGTTCGGGTCGTTGCCGTTGTACTTCGCGTGCGCGGTGCCGTCGGGCACGTGCTCTTCGGAGTAGATGGCCCCGACGGGGCATACGTCGGGCTGATAGCACGCGGTGCACGAAGTGCACTCTTCGACGTTGACGTACAGGATGCTGTCGGCGAACACTTCGATCGCATCCGGGTCGGGCTGGTGTGAGTTCTCGACGACACCGCTGCCCGCTTCGACCTCCGACACGAGCGCGTTCGTCGCGGGGTCGTATTCGTAGATGCATTGCACGGGGCACACGTCGACGCAGGCGCGGTCTTTGACGTCGAGACACGCCTCCGTGATGATCGCGATCCCTGGCATCGCATTGCCTTCTTTCGTCGGTGTCGCGTCAGCTCTCGTCAGCTCGTGCCGGTTCCGCGCAGTGCGTTGGCCGCTTCGAGCCGGACGCGGAAGTCGGTGTCCTCGGCGAGCGGCGAGACGGCGGCGCGGCTGGGCTCGAGGCCGAGGTCGACGAGCCCGCGCAGTGCTTTCCAGCGTGTCCACGCGTCGACATCGTCGAGCGCACCTTCGAGGAGCGCGCGCAGCGCGGGCCGCGCGGCATCGACCATCGCATCGACCACCGCGCGCCTGACGCGGCGGCTCGGGTCTTGAAGGAGCCGGCTCCATTCCCGGTGCGCGATCTCGGTGTCCGCGTCGACGAGGAGGCGAGCCGCGACCTGGCGGGCGGCAGTGTTCGGCGACGCGGCGGCGGCGAGGATGACGTCGCGGTCGCCCGGCTGCTCGGGTCGCAGCGACCCGAGCTCCTTCCACGCCCGTTCGAGGGCGCTCCCCTTATCGGGCGCGGGTTCCGGGTGCGCGAAGTCGTCGGTGCTCTCGGCGTCGGTCGCGGCCTCGGTGTCGAGAGCCGCGGCCGGAGCCGTGAACTCGGTCGTGATGGCGCGCAGCATCGGGTCGAGCAGCTGTTCCCACCGATCGGGACGACGGAGCCCGACGGCGACGAAGTCGGGGCCGACGAGCACGTTGGCAACGTCGTCGAAGTCGGCGAACACGCGCGCGACACGCGGGTCGTCGACGCCGACCGCCGACTCGTACCACCGGCTCGGCCCGTCGTGGAGCTTCGGCGTGACGAAGCGGATCGTGCGCGGGTTCGGAGTCGCCTCGGGAACCACCGGACTCTCGAAGGTGTCGCCGGGCGTGGGTCGTCGTGCGACGTCGAGCCGGAACGCGCCGTCGCGCCAGCCGAACTCGAGCACGAAGTCTTGGTCCAGTTCGTGATGCCACCAGCCATCGCCGGTACCAACGAGCGCGGCGAGCGCATCGTCGTCGTTCGTCCGCCACGGCGCGTCCGAGAAGAATTGCTTGAGCAGCTTCTTCGCCGGCGCCAACGCCACGAGATCGATGGTTCCGAGCGCGTCGCGCGTGAGGTGCGTGACTGCGGCGGGTGTGAGCCCGCGGGCCGCGACCTCACGTCTCGCCTCGTCGCGATCAGCTTCCGGCGTCACCCGCGCAACCGTACGCCTCGGCTCTCATCTCATTGCCAGAGGAGCAGACACGATCGCGTTCGACGCCTCTCACCCCGCAGCCGGACCTCGAGTCCAAAGACCACGAACGGCCCGACAGTCGGGGTGGCAACGGTGATCCCCGAGCGGCGGGAACGCGACCCACCCGCGCTCCGGCCGAGGCCGGACGGATTGCAGCGTGACGGCTCGCTGCGAGGGCACTTCTTCTTCCACGCTGGTGACGACTCGGGGTTCGTGGCCGTACGCCCGCGAGACGAACCGCGAGCCTGAAGTCCTCACCCCGTGTGGCGCCGCGCTTCGTTGGAAGTGGCCACAATGACTCGGTCAAGGTGGCGACTTCGAGAGGAGCGGCGAATGGAGGTCGGGGTGCGAGAGCTCAGGAACAACCTGAGCCGTTACCTGGATCGCGTGCGCGACGGCAACGAGTTGGTCGTCACCGACCGAGGGCGCGCGATCGCTCGGGTCGTGCCCGTCGAGGGCGAGCGCGTGCTGGACCGGCTCATCGCCGAAGGCGTCGTGACGCGGGCGCGCCAGCAGAGGAAGCGCACGCCGAAGCCGATCAACAGCAAGTCGTCCGTCTCGGATCTCGTCCGCGAACAGCGCAGGTGATCGCGTACTTCGACACTTCGGCGATCGTCCCGCTGTTGATCGCGGAAGGCGGCTCGGAGCGTGCCGCGTCGTTGTGGAACAGCTCGGATCGCGTCGCGAGCGTTCGGCTGTTCTATCCCGAGGCACGCGCCGCGCTCGCTCAAGCCCGGCGACTTGGGCGGCTCACCGCCCGAAACCTGCAGTCGGCAGTCCACGAGCTCGACGCGTTGCTCGACGAAATGGACGTCGTTGAAGTCGACGAAACGCTCGCACATCGTGCCGGCGAACTCGCCGAGACGCACGGGCTGCGCGGGAATGACGCGCTACACCTGGCCGCGGTCGAGCGAGTTCGTGATCCGACCGTGGTGCTTGTCGCGGGCGACGGATCGCTGCTCGACGCGGGCGCTGCCGCTGGCATCTCGATCGCGCGAGTTCCTTGACGACAATCCGCGGCGGCGAGCGTGAAGCCGCATTGCCGACCAGTTGAGGCGTGCGCGCCGACGCGCGCAGTGTCGCCTTGCTGACGCTGGCGACGTCACGGGCGTGACGGTCCCAGGCGAGTGCACGGCGGACCCTGGAGATCGCACCGCGATGACGCGGCGCGACTTCCTATCTGGGGGCGACGACAATGAGAACAACGATGCGGAGACTCGCACTTCTCGCGAGTCGAGGCCGAGAACTTCACGGGCAGCGTCGCGTCACCGTCCGAGCACGGGTCAAGCATCTCGGGGCTTTGGCGACGGCGGGAATGCTGGTGGCACTCATGGCGGCGACGGTTGGAATGCAGCCGGCCGGTGCAACGACGGACACAGCACTGCAGCAATTCTCCATGTCGACCACGTCGGTCGATACGACCTCGGCGTCGGCGACCATTACCGTCACCGCGCGCTTTACCAGTTCCTACAGCTTCTCCGACGCCTACTTCGATTTCTACTCTCCAAGCCAGAACCAGGATGTGGAGGCGTATTTCTCATCCGGAAATCGCAGGTCTGGCACCGTTTACGACGGGACCTACCAGACGACGGTGACGATCCCAGCGGGTTCCGAGAGCGGCACTTGGAAGGTTCTCGACGGGTCTTCCGAAGATATTTACGGCTATTACCGGGACTATTACTACTCAGATCTGGTGAACGCCGGGTTCCCCGCGAGCTTCACCGACACCGGAACGTCGGATGCAACCGCGCCTGCGGTGCAGTCGTTTGCGATGTCGACGACGAGCGTCAACACCGCTGCGAGTTCGGCGTCGATCACCGTGACCGCGCGAATCACCGACAATGCGAGCGGGTTCTATTACGGCTACCTCTACTTCTACTCCCCGAGTGGAGACGACGACGTTGCGGCATACTTCTCTTCAGGGAATCGGATCTCCGGAAGTAGCCTCGACGGGACCTATCGGACGACAATAACGATCCCGCAGGGATCGGAAAACGGAACCTGGACGCTCCAGAGCTCGAGCTTCCTCTCCGACCAGCTGTACAACTACCGCTACTACTCCTCCACCGATTTCGTGAACGCCGGGTTCCCGGCCAGCTTCACGAACAGGTCGGATGTGAATGCGCCCGTGCTCACGCTGTTCTCGATGTCGACGACGGCAGTCGACACGGTCACCGGGCCGGCGACCATCACCGTGACCGCCCGTATCACCGACGACGCGAGTGGCTTCTCGAGTGGCGACTTCCCGTTCGACTCACCGAGTGGAAACAGCGACGCTGATGCGTACTTCTCCTCGGGAAATCGAATCTCGGGAACGAACGTCGATGGGACCTACCGCACGACCATGACGATCGCGCAGGGTTCCGAGAGTGGAACCTGGTCGATGTCTTCCGGATCTGTTCAGGACCAGGCATCCAACTCCCGGTCGTACAGCTACAGCGACTTCGTGAACGCCGGGTTCCCGGCGAGCTTCACGAACACGTCGGCGAAGGTGCCCGGCGCCCCGACGAATGTCGTCGCGACACCCGGAGACAAGTCCGCCTCGGTGTCGTGGACGCCACCCGCCAACAACGGGAGCTCGATCTCGAGCTACACCGTCACGGCGGCGCCCGGTGGGGCCTATCAGACCGTGACCGGCGCCCAGACCAGCGCCAGCGTGACCGGACTGACGGACGGCACTTCGTACACGTTCACCGTCATCGCAACGAACGGAGTCGGGACCGGGCCGGCATCGACACCGTCGAACGCCGTGACGCCCAGCGGTCCTCCCGCCGTGGACATCCCGTTCACGTCGTTCGCGGTCGGGTCGAAAGTGAGCACGACGTCGATCCCTGTGATCGAGCAGTGGCCCGCCGCCAGTGACCCGACGGGGATCTGCAAGTACGACCTGCGCGAGAGCATCGCGGGTGGTGCGTTCAACGAGGTGACGCTGCCGTCTCCGACGTCGAGGTCGGTGTCGCTGTCGCTGAAGCCGGAGACCGAGTACTCCTTCGAGCTCAACGTCACGAACTGCGCCGGTCAGAGCAGCGGCTGGGGCGTCGAGCCTTCGTTCGCCTCGCTCCCCTGGCAGGAGTCGTCACCGAAACTGAAGTACAGCGGCGCCTGGTCGACCCGATCGAAGGCGTCCGCATACGGCGGAGCCGTGAAGTACGCGACCAATGCCGGAGCCAGCGCGACCGAGAAGTTCTTCGCATCCAGCGTGACGTGGGTATCGGCGACAGGACCCACGATGGGCAAGGCGACCGTGTACGTCGACGGGGTCGCGGCAAAGACCGTGAACCTCTACAGCGGCACCGCGCACGCGGGGCAGATGGTCTGGAAGCAAGGCTGGTCCACGCAGGGACAACACACGATCAAGATCGTCGTCCTCGGAACGAAAGGCCACGCGGAGGTCGACGTCGAC
>DATBAK010000042.1 GCA_036271555.1 Acidimicrobiia bacterium | reverse complement strand
CTCGACGAACGACCCCTCGTCGAGCAGCAGCGCGAGGCGGTCGCGCACGAACCGCTTGCCCTGCTCCGCGAGCTTGCCGGCGCCCTTCGCGAGGTTGCCCGCGAGCGCGCGCTCGGTCGCGTCGGCGACGCGCTCGTACTCCGAGCGGGAATCGCTCACGATTCCCGCTTCCGGGGCCGACGACGCCGAGCCGCTCGGGCCCCGCTCGCGGTCGCACAGCTGCCGGCGCGTCTCCGCGTTCTCGTCCGCTCGCTCACGACGCCGCTCGCGCGAGTCGGGGGCCGGCGTGGAGCATCGCGCTCGGCAGCTCCCGCCCGACGATCTCTTGCGCGAGCCGCGCGCAGCCGATCAACGCGTCGAGGTCGATGCCGGTCTCGACGCCGAGGTCTCCGAGCATGTGCACGAGGTCCTCGGTGACCGCGTTCCCCGACGCGCCCGGCGCGTACGGACAGCCGCCGAGGCCGCCGATCGACGCGTCGAATCGCGTGACGCCACGCTCCAGCGCCGCGAGCACGTTCGCGAGCGCAGTGCCGCGCGTGTCGTGGAAGTGGAGCCCGACCGTTGTGATGTCGATGCCGGCACCCGCGAGCGCGTCCAACAGATCGTCGACGCGACGCGGCGTCGCCATGCCCGTGGTGTCGCCGAACGACAGGCGGTCGGCGCCCGCGTCGACGAGATGACCCGCGACCTGCGCCACGCGCTCCGGCGCGATGTCGCCTTCGTACGGACAGCCGAACGCGGTCGACACGATCGCCTCGACCGGCACGCCCGCGCCGTGCGACAAGGCCGTGAGCTCCGACGCCGCGACGAGCGACTCCGCGACCGTTCGGCGCACGTTCTTCAGGTTGTGCGTCTCGCTCGCGCTGACGACGAGCTGGATCTCGTCGGCCTGCGCGGCCAGCGCGCGCTCCGCGCCGCGCACGTTCGGCACGAGTGCCGAGTACACGACTCCGGGCGCGCGCGTGATGCGCGCCATCACGTCCTCGCTACCGGCCATCGCCGGGATCGCCTTCGGCGCGACGAACGATGCAGCCTCGATCCGCCGCAACCCGGTCTGCGAGAGCGCGTCGATGAGCCGCACGCGCGCGTCGACCGGAACCGGCGGCTCGTTCTGGAGCCCGTCGCGCGGACCGACCTCTCGCACATCGGCACGCGCGGGGAGCGAACGCATGAGCCTCAGGCTAGGGCGGCCGCGACGCGGCCGGCGCTACAGGACGATGCGGACGGGGTCGCCGCCGAGCGACGCGGTCCACGACGTCGAGTCGTCGATCGAGCCGGAGAACTGGTAGTTGATCTTGAACCAGCAGTTCGTCGCCACGGTCGTCGTGCACGTGTACCCGCCAGGGATGGGCACGTCGATCTCGACCCATTTCCCGTTGTAGTCACCGCTGTTGACGCCGGTCTCCTGGCACCCCGTACTGCCGTTCGTCGCGACGAACGAGTGGCCCGATCCGACTTGGATGGTGCACCCACTCAACGTCAGCGTCTTGGTGCCGTTCTTCCCGTCCGGCGGCGGAACGATCGTGAGCGTGCCGGTCGAGCTGGCGTCACCGATGTCGAACAGGTCGACGCTCAGGGTGAGACCGGCGTCGCCGGGCAGCAGGCGAGCGAGGTAGAACGACGTCGACACACCGCCACCGACGTTGGCGTACACGCCCATGTTGCCGTTGCCGTAGATCGAGGCGTTGCCCGTCGGACACGTCGTGTTGGAGCAGGCCCGCAGCGCGAACCGGTTCGACCCGTCGCCCTCCGTATTCGCCTGCCCGTTCGTCGTGAGGTTCGTCCGAACGTTGATGAAGTAGTAGCTGTTCGCCTTCGCGTTGATCGTGCTCGAGCAGATCGTGTCCCACTGGCGGAAGTACTGCGCGAGGTACTCGGTGCTCGCCGCGCCGTTCACCGTCACCGCTTGCTTCGTGGTGCTCTGCAACCCGGCGGCGAGGTCGCCGAACCACGCCGGATAGCTCTTCCTGCAGATCGGCGTCGCGGGCACGCTCGTCGGGTCGTTCGGCACCGATGCCGGGCCGTAGACGGTGTAGGTCGTGGTGATGTGGCTGGCGCCGTTGTCGAAGGTGTGGTCACCGGTGCAGTACCGCTGACCCGCGTCGGTCGGGTCGCTCGCCGTGGTGACGTACTTGTACCGCGTGCTCGCGTTGAACGTCACGCCCGAAGGCCAGCCCTTCACCTTCGTCGACGTGAGCGCGGCCGCGCCCGTGAGGTTGCTGCTGTCGTCGTTCGAGCCGCACGAGTCGCCGACCGCGACCATGGCGGGGTCGAACGCCTGGAGCTTCAACTGCGTCGTCGCGGTGGAGACCTGAACGGTGTAGTAGTAGCCGTCGCACGAGTAGTCGCTGTTCGTTCCGGTGTACCCGCACGACGTATCGGCCGGCGCGGAGGTGCAGGTGTCGGACGAGTCGCAGTCGCCGGCCTGGTAGGCGTCACCGTTGCCCTTCGGTGTATCCGGGCCCGAGATGTTGCCCCAGAAGTTCGGATACGTCGTGCTGGAACCGGCGACGCCGCTCGACTCGGGATCGTTCCCGTACTGAGCCGACGGGCTGCCCATGTCGACCGGCGGGCGGTAGTCGGCCGTGGCGCTCTTCTTGATCGTCAGCGTCTTGAAACCGATCGCCTTCGCGAACCAAGTGTTGACCTTCGTCTGCACGGTGACCTTGAGCTGCGAGATCGTCGTCTGCTGCAGCGTCGTCACCGTGGTGCTGTTCGAGCCACCGTTCGTGAAGCCGTTCGACGACGCGACGCTCTGCGCGGCGCTGTACGCGGTCGTCACGTCGGCAGGCAGGTAGATGGTGCCGGCGAGGGCGGCGGCGTCGGCCGCGTTCTGCGCCTTCTGGGCGACGAAGTAGCCGCGCCCCATGTCGATCGCGAGGCCCACGACCGCCACGATGACGATCATGAAGACCGCCGTCCACACGAGCGCGAGGCCGCTCTCGTCGCGTTCCTTCCGCGCACGAAGGAAACGCGCGATGCGACCGACCCGCTCGGTCTCGACGGTGAGCTCGTCGGTCATGTCGTCGTGTTGGCGCACGTGCTCGAGACGTTCGGCTCGAAGCGCATGACCGTCGTGCCGCTCAGGGTCTTGTTGCCACCGAAGAGATGCGTCACCGCGGTGTGCGTCATCTGCACGTAGACGCCGATGGCTTCGGGGCCGACGTCGCCGTGAGGGTTGGTGTTGGCCGCGCACGCGTACTGACCTGTCGAGAGCCAGCCGGTTCCGCTGCTCTTCGTCGTGTTGAACTGCTTCGTGCTCGTGTTCCAGGTGTACGTCATGCAGTGCGTGCAGCCCGTGAAGTTCGGCGCGCCGTTGCCGTCGGCGTCGGGGTCGGCGTCGTAGATGACCAACTTCTGCGGTGCCGCGGAACCGACCGATTGCAGCGCGGTCGAGACCGCGTTCGCCACCGTGACCGCGGAATCGGTTCCGCCACCGGAGCACGAGGTGACGGGCGTGCATCCGAAGTCCGTCTTCGGCAGCGCCGACGCAACGCGTGCACCGGAGCGCGACGCCGCGGCGACCGCGGCGTCCTGCTGGTACGCGCTGCCGTACTCGATGATGCCGAGCGTGATCAGCATGAGGAGCGGGATCACGATCGCGGCCTCGACGAGGACCGCGCCGCGCTCACCGTCTTCGCCGCGCGCTCGACCCAATCGCCGCCGAACGGCCGTCGCCAAGCTTCGTACGTTGCGCATTCTCTGCCACCATCCGTCTCGCGGCACCGATCGCGGTACCTGTTCCATCGGCGGCTTTGGACGGCGGTTCAGAGGTCGCGGCCCGCCTCTCAGGCAGGGCTGGCGCTGCGAACGGCCGCATCGAGCCGAGAACCCACCCTCGGCATCGTGCGACCCACGGTCCGTGGCCACAATGGGCCGAACGGATCAGGCGAGGGGCGGTTCTCTCAGGAGCGCGGCCGCTCGGGGCTCAGTTGCGCTGGCGGCGGACCCGCAGCTTCAGCGGCGTCGGCCCGACGTCGAACGACTCGCGCAGCCGGCGCTCGAGGTAACGCAGGTAGGTGGCCGGCAGCGTGCCGCTCGTGAACAGCGTGACCGTCGGCGGGTCGCTGGCACCCTGCGTCGCGTAGAGGATCCGCGGCCGGCGGCGGCCCTCGAGCGGCGGCGGGTGCGCGGCCTGGGCGTCGCGCAGCACGCGGTTGAGCGCCCCCGTCGGGATGCGACCGTGATACGCCCGCTCCGCGTTGCGCAGGGCGGGGAGCAGGCTGACGACCTTGCTGCCGGTGAGCGCCGAGATCGGCAGCACCGGCGCGTAGCCGAGGAACGCGAGGTCGCGCTCGACCCTCCGGCGGAGCTCGGCCCGGGCCTCGGTGCCGAGCAGATCCCACTTGTTGAGGACGATGACGATCGCGGTGCCCGAGGCGTCGACCCGCTCCGCGAGCCGCTGGTCCTGGTTCGTGACGCCGACGGTGCCGTCGATCACGAACAGACATGCGTCGGCGCGGTCGACGGCCTGCAGCGCGCGCACGACGCTGTAGTACTCGGTCGGTTCGTCGACCTTGCTGCGCCGGCGCATGCCCGCGGTGTCGACGAATCGGAGCGGACCGTCCTCGGTCTCGATCACGGTGTCGACCGCGTCACGCGTCGTGCCCGGCAGGTCGTGCACGACCGACCGCTCCTCGCCGACGAGCCGGTTGAACAACGTCGACTTGCCGACGTTCGGACGGCCGACGATCGCGATCGAGAAGATCTTGTCGCCCGCTTCTTCCTCGGCATCGGCCGCCGGCTCCGGGGGCAGCGCAGCCACGAGCGCGTCGAGGAAGTCGCCGCTCTCGCGGCCGTGCAGCGCCGACACCGGCATCGGATCGCCGAGCGCGAGCTTCGCGAACTCCCACACCGCGCCGACGCGACGTTCGTCGTCGACCTTGTTCGCGACGACGAGCACCGGGACGGTTGCGGTGCGCAGCACGCGGGCGACGCGCGCGTCTTCTTCGGTGACCCCGACGTTGACGTCGACGACGAGCACGATCGCGTCGGCCTCGCGCATCGCGCGCTCGGCCTGCTCGCTCACCTTCGCCGCGAGCGCGGGGTCCTCGTCGGTCAGTCCCGACTCCCCCGCTCGGATCCAACCGCCGGTGTCGACGACGAGGAACCGCCGCCCCGCCCACTCCGAGACGAACTCCTTGCGGTCGCGCGTGACGCCCGGACGCTCCTGCACGATCGCGTCGCGCTTGCCGACGATCCGGTTGACGAGCGTCGACTTGCCGACGTTCGGTCGCCCGACGACGGCGATGACGGGAAGTCGATCGTTCATTCGCGCTCGGCCGTCGCGCTCTCCCACGCGGCCGAAGGCGCGAGCGGAGCGAGCGTCGAGGCTCGCCAGCGAACGTGCGAGTCGGCGACCCGGAGGGGAGCCGGCGAAGGAGTGACCGAAGGTTGCAGGGCCTCCACCAGCGCGCGGCCGTCGGTGGGGATCGCCTCGACGACGCGCGGGAGCTGCGCGAGCGTCGTGCCGTCGAGGAAGCGGCCCTGCGAGAGCGCGACATCGGGCAGCAGGTAGCGGTCGTGCTCGGGTTGCGATTCGAGCGCGGCACCGATATCGGCACCCGTCATCAGACCGGTGACGCCGATGTTGCCGCCGAAGAAGTCGTTGCGCACCGTGAGCAACCGGACGTCGGTGCCCGCGTGCGCGGTGAGGTCGTCGACGAGCGGCGCGAGCACCGGTGCGCCGAGCTCACCGGTGAGGATGGCGATACGACGCGCGCCCGGCGTCCCGACGACCGTGCCGGCCTTGGTGGTGCGCGGCGCGCGGTAGCCGTCGGCGGGCGCACCGTCGACCCACGCGAAGAAGCCCGCACGCGGCCGGCGACCGATGCCGTCGCCACCGTCGAGCGCGTCGCGCACTTCGTCGGTGAACGCGCGCGCCATGCCGATGCCGTTCTCGTGCTGCACGAAGCCTTCGTAGTGCGCGGCGTCGGGGAACGGGCGTCCGGCGAGCAGGTAGTACTCGTCGGACGCGAACACCACGCGCCGGCCGAGCGCGCGCCGGAACACCTCCTGCCAGTGCTCGACGGTGTCGAGCGTGCGCGCGACCTCCGCAGGTGTGTGGAACCGCAGCTCCGGCTCACGCGAGTGCGCGCTCACACCGAGCGGCACGACTCCGACGGACGCGAGCTCGGGGAATCGGTCGAGGATCCCGAGCATCGTGTCCTCGAGGACGTCGCCGTCGTTGAGGCCCGGGCACACGACCACCTGACCGTGCACCTCGACGCCCGCCGCGAGCAGTTGCGCGAGCCAGCGCAGGCTCGTCGCCCCGCGCCGGTTGCGCAGCAGACGCGTGCGCACGTCGGGGTCGGTCGCGTGGATGCTCACGTACAGGGGACTGAGCTTCTCGGTCACGACGCGTTCGAGGTCGGCCTCGGTGAATCGTGTGAGCGTCGTGAAGTTCCCGTAGAGGAACGAGAGCCGGTAGTCGTCGTCCTTCAACGACAGGCTCTTCCGCATGCCCTTCGGCAATTGGTAGATGAAGCAGAACGGGCAGTGGTTGTCGCAGGTGCGCACGCGGTCGAACACCGCGCTCGCGAGCTCGAGCCCGAGCGGAGCACCCGCGGGCTTGTCGACGACGACCGTCCGCTCGAGCCCGCCACGACGCACTTCGAGCTCGACGACGGGCTCGTCGACCTGCAGCTGGTAGCGGATGACGTCGCGCAGGTCCTCGCCGTTGACCGTGAGGATCTCGTCGCCCGCGAGGAGTCCCGCGGTTGCGGCGTAGGACTCGGAGGTGACGGCGACGACACGGGCGGGTGGCACGGCCGACCAGTCTACGGAGCGGTCTCACTCGCTCCTTCACCGGCTCCCTTCCGGGTCGCGGGCTCGCACGGCTCGCGGGCGAGCCTCGACGCTCGCTCCGCTCACGCCTTCGGCCGTGTGGAGTGACTCGCGCCGAGGCTCCCGAGCCCAGCCGGTCGCGCGTCCGCTCGTATCCTGGTTTCGTGGCCGTGGAGCAGGTGTTGCTGGCCGAGCCGCGGGGCTTCTGTGCCGGCGTGGAGATGGCGATCAAGGCGCTCGCGTGGATGGTGCGCGCCTTCGAGCCGCCCGTCTACTGCTACCACGAGATCGTGCACAACCGGGTCGTCGTCGACCGGTTCCGCGACCTCGGCGTGATCTTCGTCGACGACCTGTCGGAAGTGCCCGAGGGTGCGCCGCTCATGCTGTCGGCCCACGGCTCCGCGCCCGAGGTCGTCGCCGAGGCCCGCTCGCGCAATCGCTACGTCGTGAACGCGGTGTGCCCGCTCGTCACCAAGGTGCACCACGAGGCGAAGGTGCGCGCGCAGAAGGGCTACCGCGTCCTCTACGTCGGCCATGCGGGACACGACGAGGCGGTCGGCACCGTCGCGGTCGCGCCCGAGTCGATTCGACTCGTCGAGAACGAGGCCGGGCTCGATGACGCTCTGCGCGGGCTCGACGCCGACGCCGGTGTCGCGATGCTCGCGCAGACGACGCTCTCGCACACCGAGTGGCAGGGACTGCTCGAGCGCACGCGCGAGCACGTGCCGTCGTTGTGGACCGCGTCGCGCGACGACCTCTGCTTCGCGACGACCAACCGGCAAGCCGCGCTGCAGCGCATCGCACGCGACGCCGACGCGGTGATCGTGATCGGCAGCGCGAACTCGTCGAACACGATCGCGCTGACGCGCGTCGCGGCCGACGCGGGGTGCCCGCTCGTCCTGCGCGTCGACGGACCCGCTGAGCTCGACCTCGCGGTACTCGGCGACGCGCGCGTCGTCGGCGTGACCGCGGGCGCGAGCGCGCCCGAAGAGCTCGTCGACGGCGTGATCGCGCTGCTCGATCCGCGCGCCGGCGTCACCCATGTCCGCGTGACCGACGAGGACGAGTACTTCCCACCGCCGCGCGAGCTGCGCGAGCTGTTGCCCGCGTTCGACGCCGCGGCTGCCTTCGTCGTCGGCGGCGACCCTCGCCGCGCCCGCGACGCCGGCGGTCCGTTCGGCGCCGACCGCTCGATCGACGCCTCCGACGTGCTGACCGACCTCGGCTAGACCCGGGCCGTGCCGTCGCGGATGCGGTAGGCCTCGTCGAAGAGTCGTTGGAGGGTGACGCGCAGGTCGGCCGACATCTCGTCGACCACCGCGCGCTTCACCACCGAGCTCTCGCGCGGCGGCGGAACGATCGGCTCGCCCACGACCACGACGATGCGCCCGAAGCCCCAGGACCAGCGCTTCCGGCTGCGGAACGTCTCCTCCACGCCCGCGATGCCGACCGGCAGGATCGGCACGTTGGCCTTGAGCGCGAGGTACACCGCACCCGGCTGGAGCGGTGCGATCTCCGGTCCGTGCTGGCGCGTGCCTTCGGGATACACCACAACCGGCTCTCCGGTCGCGAGCATCTTCAACGACTCGCGCACGGGACCGAAGTCGGATCCGTCGCGCGCGACCGCGTAGCCGCCGAGGGCCGAGAAGATCGCGCCGAGCACGGGCACGCGGAACAACGACTGCTTCCCCATGAAGCGGACGCGGCGGGTCGTGATCGCGCCCACGAGCGGGATGTCGAGCATCGAGCGGTGCGTCGGCGCGATCACGTACGGGCCGCTCGGCGCGTGCTCGCGCCCGATGACCCGCGCGCGGTACACCACCCGCACGTAGCCGACGACCAAGAAGCGCACGAAGCGGTAGAACGTCACGCCGTCCTCCCGGCTGCGTCCCAGCGCGCCACGATCTCGTCGACGACGGCGTCGACCGCGCGACCGGTCGTGTCGAGCACGAGCGCGTCGGGTGCGGCCTGGAGCGGCGACACCTTGCGGTTCGAGTCGATTGCGTCGCGGCGCGCGAGGTCGGCGTGCACCGAGTCGACTTCGACCCTGCGATCGGCCGCGTGCTCGTCACGCTGACGGCGCCGGGCGCGCTCCTCGTCGCTCGCGGTCAGGTACACCTTCACGCGCGCGTCGGGGAACACGACGGTACCGATGTCGCGCCCTTCGACGACACCACCGCCCCGTTGCGCGACCCACGCGCGCTGGCGCGCAACCAGCACCGCGCGCACCGCGGGATGGGCCGACACCGTCGACACCGCCGCGGTCACCTCGGGCCCGCGAATGGCGGCGCTCACGTCACGGCCGTCGACTCGCGTCGACTCCCCCAGCTCCAGATCCATCGCCTCGGCGAGCTTCGCCGCCGCCGCGCCGTCGTCGGGTTCGACACCGCCGTCGAGCACGAGCAGCGTGACCACGCGGTACATCGCGCCGGTGTCGAGGACGTCGTAGCCGAGTCGGGTCGCGACGCCGCGCGCCACGGTCGACTTCCCCGAGCCCGACGGCCCGTCGATCGCGACGATCGGGTCGCCCACGCCGTCAGTCATGGCCGCCGCCGGTCACGCTCGCGAGATCGTCGAGGAAGGTCGGATACGACACCGCCGCGATCGACCAGCCCCGCACCGTCGAGTCGGCTTCGATGGCATGCCCCGCGATCGCGGCGGCCATCGCGATGCGGTGATCGCCATGGCCCTTCATCGTTGCGGCCTGCGGTCGGCCGCCGCGGATCGCCAGGCCGTCGGCGCGCGACTCCACGCCGATGCCGAGCTGACCGAGCTCCTGCTCGACCGTCCCGATGCGGTCGCTCTCCTTCACGCGCAGCTCCGCGGCGTCGCGGATGTCGGTGACGCCGTCGGCGAACGCGGCTGCGACCGCGAGCGCGGGGATCTCGTCCTGCACCGCGACGACTTCGGCGCCTGCGATCTCGGTTCCGTGCAGGTCGGCGGCGCGCACGGTGATCGAGCCGACCGGCTCGCCCACCCGCACCTCGACCTCCTCGACGTCGATGTCGGCGCCCATACGTCGGAGCACGTCGACGAACGCGATGCGCGAAGGATTGAGCGCGACGTCGTCGATCACGAGCTCCGAACCCGGCGTGATGCACGCGGCGACGACGAAGAACGCCGCCGACGACGGATCGCCGGGCACGGCGAGCTCGAACGCCTGAGGTTGTCCCGCGCCGACGCGCACGACACCGTCGCCGACCGTCACCGGCGCGCCGAGTGCGGCGAGCATGCGCTCGGTGTGATCGCGGCTCGGCGCGAGCTCGGTGATCTCGATCGGGCCCGACGCCTGCAGGCCCGCGAGCACGAGCGCGCTCTTCACCTGCGCGCTCGCGACACTCGGTGTGAACGATCCACCGCGCAACCCGCCGCCACGGATCGCGATCGGCGCGAGCGTGCCGTCGGCGCGCGCGTCGATCGTCGCACCCATCGCTCGCAGGGGCTCGACGACGCGCGCCATCGGCCGCTGGCGCAGCGACGCGTCGCCGTCGAGCACTGAGAGGAACGGCCGGCCCGCGAGCAGGCCCGACAGCACGCGCATGCTCGTGCCCGAGTTACCGCAGTCGACCACGCCACCGGGCTCGCGCAAGCCGTCGAACCCGCTCGCCGTGATCGTCAGCCGCTCGGTCGTGCCCTTCGCGCGCACGCCGAGCAGCTCGATCGCGGCGCGCGACGACGCGACGTCGTCGCCGGTCGCGAGCCCGGTGACCGTGCTGCGACCGTCGGCGATCGCGGCGAACAGCAAGGCGCGGTGCGAGATCGACTTGTCGCCGGGAACGCGCAACCGACCCCGCAGCGGGCGGGCGCCGCCGACGGTGATCTCGTTCGCGCTCGCGCTCACGTGAGTGCTCCGCGCGACACGTGGTAGCCGATCTCCACGAGGCCGGACTCGAGCTCGTCGACGCCCGTCGCCGCGGTCACGAGCACGATGACACCGGAACCACCTTCGCCCGAGTGCGCGATCTCGAAGTCGAACACGTTGATCCCGAGCCGGCCCGCGAGCGTCGTGACCTCTGCGATCGCGCCGGGCCGGTCGGCGACCGGGATGCGCAGCTCCACGAGCTCCTCGGGCGGCGGTGTGCCGACGGGGAGGCTGCGGCGCGCGCGGCGGGCGCGCTCGAGGAGATCGAGGATGCCGTCGCGCGAGCCGGACTCGACGAGCGTGCGTACCGCGCCGAGCGCGGCGACGTAGTCGTCGAGCGCGCGCAGCACCGCGTCGCGGTTCGCACTCAGGATGTCGGGCCAGATGCCGGGATGACCGGCCGCGATGCGCGTCATGTCGCGGAAGCCGCCCGCGGCGAGCCGCATGAGCGTGCGGTGCTCCTCACCCGCGCTGCCCGCAACGTCCATCAGGGTCGACGCCGCGAGCTGCGGAACGTGGCTCACGAGCGCGACGAGCGCGTCGTGACGTTCGGGCTCGACCGCGATCGCCTCCGCACCGACCATCCCGACGAGCGACCGTACGACGGTGAACGCGTCGGGATCGGTGGCTGCCGTCGGCGTGAGCACCCAGCTGGCGCCGACGAAGAGATCCGGGTCCGCGCCGTCGACGCCGTCCTGCTCCGACCCCGCCATCGGGTGCCCGCCGACGAAGTGCGCGGCGCGGTCGGGACACGCGGCCACGATCGCCGCGACCACCGGCGCCTTCACCGAGCCGACATCCGTGACGACCCGTGCGCCCGCGGCCAGGGCCTCGGTCGCCAGCGCGCCGATGTGGCCGACGGGCACCGCGACGACCGCGACATCGACGCCGCGCACGGCATCCGCGAGCGAGCCGGCGACCTTCGTGACTGCTCCGAGCTCGCGCGCGCGCTCGAGCCGCTCGGAGGACGCGTCGAAGCCGACCACCTCGACCGACCGGCGCGCGAGCGCGAGCCCGATCGAGCCGCCGATGAGCCCGGTCCCGAGCACCGCGACGCGTCGCACGCGCGGAGGCGCGCCGGTCGTCGCGCTCACTCGGGAAGGTCGTCGCGGAGCAAGCGCGCACCCTCGAGGTACACGTGGTGCAGCGGGGCGCGCGGACCCTCGACCTGGAGGTGCATGAGCACACGGATGCAGCGCGCCATGCCGTGGTCGATGTTGAGCTCGCGCGCGCAGAGCAACGGCACGTCGCCGAGACCGATCGCGCGCGCCGCGGCGGCGGGGAACTCGGCGGTGAGATCGTCGGTCGCGGTGAAGATGACGCTCACGATCTCGTCGTGCACGAGTGCGTTGCGCTTGAGCATCTCCCGGACCAGCCGCTGGGTCTTGGTGTCGATCTCGGCCTTCGAGTTCTCGGCACAGGTGATTGCGCCCCGCAGCGCCAGCAGCCTCACGGGGCCGGAGGCTACCGCGGGGCGTCGCGCGGTCCTCCGACCGCGGCCGCCGCGTACAGCGCATGAACCTCGGGTGCGTCGAGCACGCGCCACGCTCCGGGCGCGAGCCGCGCGTCGCTGAGCGGTCCGATGCGCGTCCGGACGAGCCGGGTGGCGGGATGCCCGATGGCCTCGCACATCCGCCGGACCTGCCGGTTGCGACCTTCGTGGATCACGATCTCGACCGCGGCCGAGTCGTCGCGCCGGGCGACGATCGCAACGCGCGCGGGCGCGGTCATGCCGTCGTCGAGCTCGACGCCCTCGCGCAGCCGCCGCAGCTCCCCGGCGCTCGGCACGCCGATCACCTCGGCGAGATACGCCTTCGGCACACCGTGACGCGGGTGGGTCAGCAACTGCGTGAGCTCGCCGTCGTTCGTGAGCAGCAGCAGGCCTTCGCTGTCGTAGTCGAGCCGCCCGACGGGGAACACGCGCGGCGAGGCCGGCACGAGCGCGCTCACCGTCGCCCGTCCCTGCGGATCGCTCGTCGTCGTGACGACGCCGGTGGGCTTGTTGAGCAGGTACGTCACGAGGTCGGCCGCGATCGGCACCGGAACGCCGTCGACCTCGACGCGCGCCCCCAGGGCAACCCGCCGGCCGAGCATCGCGACCTCGCCGTCGACCGTCACCCGTCCCGCGGCGATGAGGACCTCGCACACGCGCCGCGACCCGAGGCCGGCGCGCGCGAGCACCTTCTGCAGTCGATCGCCCTCGGACTCGCTCACGGCTCAGCGATCGGACGTGACGCCCTCGGCGTGCTCCACGGCGACCGTGCCCTCTTCGTCCTCGTCGTCGAGCGCCAGGGGCGCGCCGGCGTCGGGGATGCGTAGACCGCGTTCGAGCGCCTCGACGACACCGGCGTCGGGGATGAAGTCGCCGAGCGACGGCAGGTCGGTGAGGCTGTTCACGCCGAGGCGTTGCAGGAAGAGCGCGGTCGTGCCGAAACGCGCGGGATTGCCGGGAGTCGGTTCGTGGTCGACCTCTTCGACGTAGCCGCGCTGCACGAGCGTGCGCAGGGTCGCGTCGACGTTCACACCACGGATCGCGGAGAGCTGCGCGCGGCCGATCGGTTGCTTGTAGGCGATGATCGCAAGCGTCTCGAGCGCGGCCGGCGACAAGCGCGCGTGCTGGCCCTCGAGCACGAAGCGCTCGACGTACGCGTGCAGGTCCGGGTGGGTCTGGAAGCGGTAGCCGCCGGCGACGCGCGCGAGCACGAAACCGCGTCCGTCGCGCGCGTACTCCTGAGCGAGCGCGTCGCAGATCTCCTCGACGGCGGTGTGCGAGATCTCGACCAGCTGCGCGAGGAGGTCGGGCGCAACCGGCTCGGGCGCGGCCATGATCACGGCCTCGATCGCGCGGCGCGCTTCGGAGTCGGTCGATGGCGCTTCGGGCTCGTGCTCGCCGTCGCTCACGCGCGTACCTCGGCGACGTGGGCATGTTCGTCGTCGGATTCGGCCGCCGGTGCTTCGCCGGCGAGCTCCTCGCCGGCAAGCTCGTCGACGATCGTCATCTCGAGCGGCTCGTCGTCCCAGTCGGGATCGATCACGAGGTCGATGCCCGCGCGCTCACCGATCGCGAGCGGACGCACGCGCAGCTCGCTGAACGTCGTCAGCTGCTCGAGGTCGACGAGACCCTGCTTGTACAGCTCGAGGCAGGCGAGGAAGCGCACCACGATCTCGAGTCGCTCACTCGTGCCGACGACGAGGTCGCGGAAATCGACCGCGCCCGATTCCGGCAGGAGCGCGAGCACGGTCTCGATCGCCTCGCGCACGCTCGCGCGCACCGGCGCGACGTGATCGGTGCGGACCTCGGGTTCGACCTTCGGCGCGAGCCCGCGCTGTGCGGCTGCGAGGAAGTCGGCGAGCTTGACCCGCTCGAGCGGGTCGGGCGCGAGCGACGCGAACGGCTCTTCGGGCCCCGCGACGCGCGCCAGAGAGCGCTGCGCGTCCTGCATGACCTGGAGCAGGTGCTGCGACGCGTCCTTGAACGTCTTGCACTCGAGCAGGCGCGCGATGAGGTAGTCGCGCTCGTCCCAGCGGGAGAGCTCGTCGTCGAGATCGGGGTCGTCCTCGCGGCCGGGCAGGAGCCGGCGGGCCTTGAGGTCGACGAGGGTCGCGGCGATGAGCAGGAACTCGGTCGCCATGTCGAGGTCGAGGCGATCGAGCTTCCCGATCTCGTCGAGATAGCGGTCGACGATGCGGGCGAGGCTCACCTCGAAGAGGTCGACCTCCTCCCGCAGAATCAGGTGGAGCAGTAGGTCGAAGGGGCCCTCGAAGACCGGCGTCTGGACCTCGTAACCCATCGAAATCACCCTACTCCGTGGCGAATCACACCCGTGTCACCCGTGGTCGTGCCGGTACGATGCCGCCGCCATGACTCGTGTCTTCTCGGGGATCCAGCCGTCGGGTGAGATGCAGCTCGGCAACTACGTCGGGGCCGTTCGCCGCTGGGTCGACGGGCAGCCGGCAGCCGGTTCGGCCGAGGCCGCCAGCCACTCCTCGATCCACTGCGTCGTCGATCTGCACGCCATGACCGTCGGCTACGACCCGGCGACGCTTCGCCAACGCACACGGGAGGTCGCGACCCTGCTGTTCGCGGCCGGGCTCGACCCCGCGCGCTCGGTGGTGTTCGTGCAGAGCCAGGTCGCCGCGCACACCGAGGGCACGTGGATCCTCGAATGTGTCGCGACGTACGGCGAGCTGCGGCGCATGACCCAGTTCAAGGAGAAATCGGAGGGCCAGGACTCCTCGACCGCCGGGCTGCTCGTCTACCCCGTGCTCATGGCCGCCGACGTGCTGCTCTACGACACCGACGAGGTGCCCGTCGGCGACGACCAGCGCCAGCACGTCGAGCTCACGCGCGATCTCGCGATCCGGTTCAACCACCGGTTCGGCGACACGTTCGTCGTGCCCAAGGCGACGTTCCCCAAGATCGGGGCGCGGATCATGGACCTGCAGACTCCGACCAACAAGATGTCGAAGTCCGCGGCCTCACCGCAGGGCACGGTGCTCGTTCTCGACCGGCCCGAGGTGATCGCGAAGAAGCTGAAATCCGCGGTCACCGACAGCGGCAGCGAGATTCGTTACGACACCGAAGAGAAGCCGGGGGTCTCGAACCTCCTCGACCTCTACGCGGTCGCGACCGGCGCGACCCGCGACGACGCGGTCGACCACTTCGCGGGTTCGGGCTACGGCGCGCTGAAGACCACGGTCGCCGACGCGATCGTCGAGTTCCTCCGGCCCGTGCGTGAGCGCTACGACGAGCTGGCGCGCGATCCCGGCGAGGTCGACCGGCTGCTCGCGCAGGGCGCAGGGATCGCCGAGGCGATTGCGGGTGGCGTGCTCGAACGCGTGCGCGCCGCGTGCGGCCTGATCCCCCGCGTCATTCGCCCCGTCTGAGCCGAGCCGCCGCGGCCCGGCGCTTGCGCGACCTCGGGTCGCGGGTCGTCGACGCGATGTGTTGCACCAGCGCCCTCAAGCGCAGACCGAACGACCACCGACAGAACGCCGCGCGTCGGCAAGCTGGTTGTTGAGCGACGGAACCGCGCCGTTCTCCTCAGGGTCGCCGAGCGCGAGCACCGGCACCGGGCGGCCTTTCGTCAGCAGCGCCACGACCTTCACCTGTCGAACTCGAGACCACGGGTTTGGACGAGCCAACTGGTCGAAGCGGTTGATGTCGCTGATCGGGATGCGGCGTGTCGGACCGGGGAAGTTGCGAACCAGGACGTAGCCATCGGTGATGTCGACTTTGCTCAGGTTCCGCTGGATCAGCGGAAAGACGATCGACCCCGCGATCAGCAGGACCGGCGCGATTCCGGCGAGAAAGAACATGCCGTCTCTTTCGGCACCGATGACGGTCGCCTTCAGTCCGCGTCCACGTCACCTCCGCGGAACCGCGCGCGTCGCTCGTCGCGTCGAGGCTGCGACCCGCCGGGACCGGAGCGGACGGGTGTCACCCCGACCAGGGTGCGGGGTCATCGAGGTCCTTCGGACAGCCGACCTTGCCGGACACGTCGCCGCGCGGCTTCCCGTCGAGCAGCAGCCGGCTGACCGTGCCCGACACCGTGAGGCTCGTGAGCACGACGGCACGCGGCGAGCACCACTCGACGTCCATGCCCGCCCCCCACGCCGCGGACGGATCGTCGTCGAGGTCGGACTGCGTCTTCTGCGGATAGCTCCCCTGCTGCGCGTACCAGTCGTCGAACATGGTCGACGCGTCCTCGAGCGCGCGGTTCTGCGTGATGTCGGCAACCGCGTTCCGCAGACCCGAGTTGACCCCGGTCAGGCGCGCCTCGAGCCCGCCCGGTGAGAGCGCGGCCCACCCGAGGACCACGACCACGAGGACGACGAAGGCGACTCGGCTCCACGAGATCCCCCGCGACCGGCCTCCGTGCGCGGGCGCGTGATGATGATCGTCGTCCGGCCACGCGCCGCCGTCAGGCGGCGCCGACCCGAGCTTGACGTAGTACCCCCGGTCGATGCCGCGTGTATCGGCAGATCGCGCTGCGAAACTTCAATCGCTCGTTCCCGCGGGAACGGGGGGCTCGCCGTGCGGGCCGCCCCGAGCAGGCGGCCGAGGCGTCAGGAGCGGCGAGCGTCAGCGAGCGCGATCAGAAGGCTCAGACACCTTCTCGCCGTCGGCCTTGGCGAGCGCGGCCATCACGACGGGCGGGAGGCCGGTGGTGTCCCAGATCGCGGGCCGGTGGTGCGCGTCGGCCCACAGCGCCGCTTCCTTGCGACCGCCGGCGAGCTTCACGCGGTCGGCGCCGAGCTGGTCGTGGAAGACGTAGAGCGCGCAGCGGCGGCGGAAGCCGCTCTTGTCGACCCAGCTCTCCACGACCCGCGGGCCAAGCGTGATCGCGAGCAGCGTCGCGATCGCCCGCCGCACCGGACCGAAGCGGGCGTCGAGCTTGCCGACGTCGTGCAACAGCGCGGCGGCCGACCAGCGCGGGTCGCCGGCGTACTCGGTGCCCGCGAGCTCGGCCTGCGTGCGGTACGCAACCCCGACCGACTCCCGCTGATCCGCGCGCGGCAGGCGCGTCCAGAGCGCGAGCTCGGCGGGCAGCAGCGTCTGCTCGACCCAGTCTCGCTCCTCGGACGACACCCTCCGGGGCACCAGCGACTCGAAGAAACGAGAGACGAGGTGCGCGGCGCTCGCCACGCGTTGCTGCCCTACCGCCGCTTCGGCGACGCGCACGCGATGCACGTGCGGGCCGTCGGCATCGCTTCGAGGCGCGCGTCGGAGATCGCCCCGTCGCACGCCTCGCAGCGACCGTATTCGTCGCGATCGAGCTTGCCGAGCGCGTGGTCGACGTCCTCGAGCGCCTCGAGGAGGCTGCCGACGAGCGCCTCGACCTCGCCCCGCTCCGCGGTCACCTGACCGGAGTCGGCGAAGTTCTCGTCGAACCCGGAGCGGTCACTGTCGTGGCCGAGGTGCGCCAGCTGCTCGCGGATCCGAGCCCGCTCGGCGCCGAGCTGCTCCCGATACGACGCCGCGGCCGTCGCTTCCACCATGAGCAGCGAGTTTACCTGCGGTCCACCCGCCCGACCCGCCCGTCGATGCGCGATCCCGCCGACGCCACGGTGAACGTGCGTCTGCTGTTCAACCGCTTCGCCGATGGCGCATCCAGTGAACGACCGACGTCGACGCGATGATTTGGCGAGCCGTGGATACCGCTCAGGAGTACTGACGGCCCGGCAAACGAGCGGGCGGGGGCACGTCAGTGCCGCGCACGGGGGTGTGCGGCTTCGTACACGGCGCGGAGACGCTCGGGTGACACCTTCGTGTACACCTGTGTGGTCGACACGCTGGCGTGACCGAGCAGCTCCTGCACGACCCGGATGTCGGCGCCGTGATCGAGCATGTGCGTCGCGCACGAGTGACGGAACACGTGCGGCGAGAGCCGGTCGCCGAGCCCCGCGCGCTCGCCCGCGCGCCGCACGAGCTGCCAGCAACCCTGCCGCGTCAGGCGCCCGCCGCGCGCGTTGAGGAACACGGCATCGGCGTCGCGACGCGCGACGCGCGACGAACGCAGCGCGAGCCGGCCGTCGCCGCAGTAGTGACGGAGCTCGGAGCGCGCGGCGCGTCCCATGGGCACCACGCGTTCCTTGTCGCCCTTGCCCAGCACGCGCGCGAGGCCGTCGTCGAAATCGATGTCGGCGAGATCGAGGCCGACGAGCTCGCTGATGCGCACGCCCGTCGCGTACAGCACCTCGAGGATCGCCCGGTCGCGTTGCGCGCGGGGCTCGTCGCCGACGACGGTGCGCAGGATCGCCTCGACCTCGGGCTCGTCGAGCGCCTTGGGAATCCCTTGCGGCACGCGCGGCGCGCCGACCTGCTCGCTCGGATCGTGCTCGAGCAGGCCCTCGGTCGCGCAGAAGCGATGGAACGAGCGCACCGCGACGAGACCGCGCGCGATCGACGCCGGCGCGAGGTGCGCGTCGTCGTCGCCGACGGTCACGCGCCCGAGGTGGTCGACATACGCGGCGACCGTGTCCTCGTCGATCTTGCGCGCGTCGGTGATGCCCTGGTCGGAGAGGAACTGCGCGTAGCGACGCAGGTCGCGGCGGTACGCCGCGAGCGAGTTCGGCGCGAGGCCGCGCTCGACCGTCAACCAGATCTCGTGCTCGGCGAACAGCGCGTCGAGCGTCGTGCGCACCGCTTACTCCTCGAGCGCCGGATGCCGCCCTTCGAGATACTCGCGCGCGAGCAGGAGGCCGATGATCGACTTGGCGTCGACCAAGCGGCGCTCCGCGATCAAGCGGTCGACGTCGGCGAACGCGACCGGCTCGATCGTCATGTGCCGCTCTTCGATGCTCGTCGACCGCGGTCCGCCCGCGTCGACGAGGTCGAGCGCGGCGTAGAGGTGCGTGTACTCGTCGCAGAAACCGGGCGTGTTGAAGAACTCCGCGAGCTTCACGAGCCGGCCGGGCGTGAAGCCGATCTCTTCTTCGAGCTCGCGCCGCGCGGTCTCTTCGGGCGGCTCGCCGTCGACGTCGCGCTTGCCCGCGGGTACTTCGAGCAGGTCCCCGCCGGTCGCGACGCGGTACTGCCGCACGAGCAGCGCGGTCGCACCGTTGTCGGCGACGGGCACGACGACGACCGCGCCGGGATGTCGTACGACGATGCGCACCGCCTCGTCACCGTCGGGACCCTTCACCGCGAGCTCGTCGATCGCGAGGAACCCCGCGGTCACGACGCGCGAAGAGCCGGTGACGCGGAAGGCGCTCACTCAGGCGTTCGCGACCGAGCGCTCCGAGAACGGGATCCGCGGCGCGCGGCCCTCGGCCCGGAACTTGCTCGCCTCGACGAACGCCGCGAACAACGGGTGCGGCCGGTCGGGGCGACTCTTGAACTCGGGGTGCGCCTGCGTCGCGAGGAAGAACGGGTGCTGGTCGGGCGGGAGCTCGACGAACTCGACCAGCCGGCCGTCGGGCGACGTGCCCGAGCAGAGCAGCCCCGCCTCTTCGAGCTGCGCGCGATAGCGGTTGTTCACCTCGTAGCGGTGGCGGTGCCGCTCGTAGACGATCTCCTCGCCATAGGCGGCGCGCACCCGCGTGTTGGGCAGCAGCCGCGCCGGCCACGCGCCGAGCCGCATCGTGCCGCCCATGTCGACGACGTCGCGCTGCTCGTCCATGAGATCGATCACCGGGTGCAGCGTGCTCGGGTCGAACTCGCTCGAGTTGGCGCCCGCGAGGTTGCACTTGTCGCGCGCGAACTCGATCACCGCGCACTGCAGACCGAGGCAGAGCCCGAGATACGGCACGCCGTGCTCGCGCGCGTAGCCCGCGGCCGCGATCTTGCCCTCGATGCCGCGGAAGCCGAACCCGCCGGGCACGACGATGCCGTCGAGATCGTGCAGCCGCTGCTCGGTGAGCAGGCCCTCGGCCTCGTCGGCCGCGATCCACTCGACGTTCACGCGCGCACCGCAGCCGTAGCCGCCGTGCTTCAGCGCCTCGACGACCGAGAGGTACGCGTCGGGCAGGTTCACGTACTTGCCGACCAGGCCGATCGTGACGTCGACGTCGGCCGCCTCGACCCGCTTCACGAGCGACTTCCATTCGGTGAGGTCGGGCTCGCCGTCGTCGAGGTGCAGCACGCGGCACACGTAGTCGTCGAGCCCCTCGTCGTGCAGCACGAGCGGGATCTCGTAGAGGTTGCCGGCGTCGACCGCGGACACGATGCCCTCTTCGGGGACGTCGCAGAGCTGGGAGATCTTCTCCTTGAGCCGGCGGTGGATCGGCCGTTCGCTGCGGCACACGATCGCGTCGGGCTGGATGCCGCGACTGCGCAGCTCGGTGACCGAGTGCTGCGTGGGCTTGGTCTTCTGCTCACCGGCGGGACCGATGAACGGCACCAGGCTCACGTGCACGTAGAAGACGTTGTCGCGCCCGACGTCCTTGCGGAACTGCCGGATCGCCTCGAGGAACGGCAAGATCTCGATGTCGCCGACCGTGCCGCCGACCTCGGTGATGACGACGTCGACGTCCTCGGTCGCGAGGCTGAGGATGCGGTCCTTGATCTCGTTCGTGATGTGCGGGATCACCTGCACGGTCTCGCCGAGGTACGCACCGCGGCGCTCCTTCGCGAGCACCGACTGGTAGATCGAGCCCGTGGTCGCGTTCGACTTGCGGGTGAGCGGCACGTCGACGAACCGCTCGTAGTGACCGAGGTCGAGGTCGGTCTCGCCGCCGTCGTCGGTGACGAACACCTCGCCGTGCTGGAAGGGGTTCATCGTGCCCGGGTCGACGTTGATGTACGGGTCGAGCTTCTGCATCGTGACTCGCAGACCCCGGGTCTTGAGGAGCCGCCCCAGCGACGAAGCGGTCAGTCCCTTCCCCAGGCTCGATGCGACTCCACCGGTCACGAAGACGTGCTTGGCCACCCGCTCATCCCCCTCGACTCGCGCCGAAACCACGTGGAAACGTGCGCCCGGAACGCTCCCGCGGGGTCGCTCGGCCGACGCTCGGACCCTCGGTCGGGGGTCCGCATCGGCGCTTCGCGGGGCACGAGCGAACCTACCACGGGAGGTGCGCGGCACCGTTCATCCTGCTCGCCGCGCGCCTGGTCATGCGTTCGCTTCGCATGTGACGCATTCGCATGACCGGGGCACGGGCGACGCGCAGGGTTAGCGTGCCCGCGATGGCGCGCACAGCGCGATGGCAAGGCGCGGGCGTCGACGTCGTGCTGCTCGGACTCGGCGCGCTCGTCGTGCGCCTGCCCGCGTACTTTTCGTCGCGCGAGCTCGTCGTCGACGAGGGCGTCTACTCGTCGGCCGCGCTCGCGATGCGCGACGGCGCGAAGCCGTTCACACAGGTGTTCTCCGCGCAGGGGCCGCTGCACCTTCCGCTCGTCTACGGGTTCGACCTCCTCGGCGGGCGCACGCTCGACTCGCCGCGCCTGCTCGCGGTCGTGTCGGGCATCGTCGTGACGCTCGCGATCTACGCGACGGGTCGCTTCGTCGGCACGCGCACGAGCGCGCTGCTCGCGGCCGCGCTCGTCGCGACCACGGGTTCGATCCTCTGGACGACCGCGCCGCTCACGGGCGACGGGCCCGCCGCCGCACTCACGGCGCTCGCGGTGCTCGGAGCGTTCGCGTGGCGCGCGCGGCCGTCGACGCTGCGCGCGGCCCTGACCGGCCTCGCGTTCGGCGCCGCGCTCGCGGTGAAGGTGCTCGTCGCGGTGGCCGCGATCCCGGTCGGGTTGCTGTTCGTGCTCGCGGCCCTGCCCCTCCGCCGGCGAGTGCGCGATCTCGCGGTGGCGGTAGGCACGGCCGTCGTCGTGATCGTCGCGAGCGCGCTGCCATGGGGCGTGCACCGCGTGATCGACCAGTCGGTCACGTACCACACGAAGGCGCCTCGGTTGGAGAGCGTCGGCCAGCAGTTCGACAAGCTCGTGTCGACGGTGCCGAGCCGCGACCTCCCGCTGCTCGTGGCCGCGGTGATCGGGCTGCTCGCGGCGGCGGTCACCGCGCGCCGGCGCGGGCGCGGCGAGCGCCGCACCGACGGCCGCGACGTCGCGATCGTGCTCGCGTGGCTCGTTCCCCTCACGGTCCTCCTGATCGTCGAGAAGAACATGTGGCGACCGCACATCGCCGCGCTGATGCTCCCCCTCGCGCTGCTCGTCGCGTTGCGACCACCGCCGTTGCGCGTGTTCGGCCTCGCGCTCGTGTTCCTCGTGCCGTGGTGGGCGGTGCACCTCGACGACATCCTCTGGCCGTCGCCGTATCACGGTGCCGCGGCCGCGGTCGTGGCCGAGATGCGTGCGTTGCCGAAGGGCGCGTGGGTGATGAGCGACGATCCCGGCCTCGCGTGGCGCGCGGGCCGGCGCGTGCCCGCCAACTTCGTCGACGGGTCGGTGCTCCGCATCGACGAGCACCTCGTCACGACCGAGTCGGTACGCAAGGCCGCGGCCGGCAGGCGCGTGTGCGCGGTCGTCGTGTGGTCCGATCGCTGGGGCGAGGACCTGCCCGGACTCCCGACCGCGCTGCGCAGCGTGGGCTACACGCTCGCGCACCACTACGGAACCAACCACGACTACTGGCGCAAGCAGTCGTGCTCGGCGTAGTGCTCAGCGGCGCCGCCCGACACCGTCGAGCGCGCGCAGCACACCGACGCGCTCGATCACGCGACTGAACGACACCCACTCCGATACGAGGTTGAGCGCCAGCACGACGGCGAGCACGACGAGCCGCGCGTGCCAACCCACTTCGAACACCACCGCGAGCCCGAGCACCGCGCCGAGCACGTTCGCGCCGGCGTCGCCGAGCATCAACTGCTCACCGAGGTCTTCCGGTGCGGTCGCAACGAACGCGCCCATCACCGCGGCGAGCGCGAGGCCGAGCCCGTCTCCGCCCGCGACGAAGAGCAACGGGATCCATGCGACCACCCCGCACTTGAGCGCGCGGCCCGGCGCTCGGTCGAGGAGGTTCCCGAGGTTGGCGGCGAGCGCGATCAGCGCGGCATCCGCGATCACGTGCAACCGACCCTCCGGACCGGGCGCCGCGGCCAGTGCGAGCGCGAGCGCGCCGCCACCGACGAGCTTCAGCAGCCCCGTCGTCACCCGACCCTGCAACAGCGCGCGACCGTGACCGCCGAAACCGCGCTCCTCGCCCGTCGCGAGCACGTCGTCGAGCAACCCGAGCACACCGAAGCCGAGCACCGCGAGCAGCACGAGCGCGCGCGCCGCGTCGAGCCCCGGTCGTCGACCGACGCCGACCGCGCCGAGCCCGACGCGCGCGCCCTCGATGATCAATACCGCGAGCACGACGAGCAGGCCGCCGGCAGTCGGGATGCGCTTCCCGCGGAAGTTCTCGGTCTGCAGCGCGGGCGCACGCAACAGGTCGGGCGCCGCGAGCAGCAGGAGCCGGACGACGCCGAAACCGGCGACGAGTGCGAGCGCGATCGCGCCCGCACTACGCACCGAACACCTCGCTCACCTCGGCCGCGGGCGGCGTCGCGACCGGCGTCGCGATCGCCGCGCGATCGGCGCGCACGAGGATCACGATCATCACGGGGGTGAGGACACCGAGCATCACGCCCGGGATCGAGATGCCGGAGTCGTTGAGGGAGAAGCCGAGCACGGCAAGGACGGCGAGCGCGATCAGACCCCAGCGCATCGGCGGGATGCGTTCGTGCAGCGCGCGCAGTCGACCCGGCGCGCGCCAGATGATGTAGCCGACACCGGCGAGGACGATCGGAACCATCACCGTCCACGGCGACGAGAACAGCACGCCGAAGTTCTCGGCCAGCTTGCGCTCGATCACGACCCAGAACGAGTGGAAGCCCTGCTCACGCGTGCTCGTGACGAGCCGACCGAGATGGGTCTGGTGGTCCTTCGGGCGGGAGAGGTCGACGAGCGTGAAGGCCACGAGCGCGAGCACCGCCGAACCCACGCCGATCAGCACCGTGCGGATTCGGATGCGCCAGCCCATCAACCCGCTCACCACGATCCCGTACGCGGGCACCATCGACAGCACACCGCCGACGTCGGATCCCCACATCGGCATACCGTCGACAATGATCGCGACGCCGAGCAGCACGCTCGCGACGATCGCACCGCGTCGACCGCCGATGCGGAATGCGAGCAGGCACGCGAGCAACAGCGCGGCGGCCGAGAGCTGCGAGTACGCGAGGTTCCCGATGCCCGCGAAGCGACCGCCGACCGTCGGCGAGTAGCCGAACACCGTGTTGAGCTGCAGGCGCGCGCCGGTGAGGATGTCGACGAGCAAGAGGCCGACGATCACCGAGAGGCAGAGCACGAGCGGTCCGACGCCGACCCGCGCCGACACGAGATACGAAGCAACGCCGATCGCGACACCCACGCCGCCGAGGAACAGCCAGTACCACGCCACCGCGTGGTGCTCGAACGGGAGCAACGCGGCGAGGTACGTCGCCGGCATCACACCGAGCAGTGAGAGCGCGGCGATCTCGACGAACCGCCGCGAACGCCGGCCGAGGAACGTGAACGCGATCGCGGCGAGCGCGGTGAGCACGACCTGGGCCCCGATGAACGCGATCGTGACCGGACCGATGCGCGCGTCGCGGAACATCGCGTTCACGTTGGAGTCGATGAGGAACGAACGGCGCGACGCGAAGCTGCCGCCGCTCCCGCCCCGCTCGAACGGTCGGCCTTCCATGGAGTCCGGTGCCGCGACGTGGAAGACGTCGACGATGGTTGGGCCGATGTCGACGATCGCCACGAAACCCGCGCGCCGGGTGAACGACGACTCCGCGAGGCCCGGTTCGAGGCCCGGCGCGCGCAGCGCGGCGAGCGTGAGCTGCGACGGACCGTGCTGGTCGGTCGGACCCATCACGAGCACGGCGTCGCGCGCACGGTCGACCGACGCCAACATGCGCCCGAGCAGTGCGTCGAAGTCGATGAGCTCGCGGGTGCGAGTCGCGTCGACCGCGCCCGGACCGCCCGCCAGCTGGGCGGCGTTGAAGCGGACGAGATCCGAGTCCTCGACCATCACGACCGCGCGGCCGGTCCACGCACGTTGGAACGCGGCGAGGTACGCGGACGGGTCGATCCTCACGCCGTACGGCGCGGCGTCGTCGTGCTGCAGCAGGTTCGCGTCGACCGATCCGCCGGGTGTCGTGCCGTCGGTCGTCGCGAGCGCGTCGGCGACCTGACGACCCGGCACCGTCGATGCCCCCTCGCCCGGTTGGTCGGCGTTGCCGATCACCGCGCGCGCGATGCCCGCGTGCGCGAGCGCGTCGCCCAGCGCGCCGGGATGCGCGTTGAAGAGCATGCGGTGATTGTGATGGATGATGTCGCCGAACGCGGGCACGACGATCGATCCGCTCGCACGGGTCTCGGTGAACCCGTCCTGCGCGTTGCCCTTCGAACGCGTGCCCGCGGAGATCGTGACGTACGCGTCGCCGAGCGAGGGATGACGATCAACCGCGCGCACCGACAGGTCGGCGACGATCGACTGCTCGAGCAGCGCGCGCAGGTTCGGCATCCGGTCGAGCGGCAGCTCCGCCCACGTCACCATCGGCATCGACACGACGAGCAGGCGCCGGGCCGCGGGCCGCTCGCTCGCGGCGCCGGCGCGACCGGTGCCGGCGACGGCGACGGCGACGGTCGCCGCCACGATCCCGACGAGCAACCGCGCGAGCGCGCGCTTCACGAGTGGCTCCCGGCGCAACGGGCGGGTCGCCTCGCGGCCCGCGCCGAATCGGAGACCGAGGCGTCGGGAGCGGCGAGCGAAGCGGGCGCGACCATGAATTCAGTCCACCGCGGGGCGCAGGGACAGCCGGGCACCCGCGACCCGCACGGCTCCGACGTAGATCGCGGTCGCGATCGCGCCGACGATCGCGGTGACCACGAAGGTGTCGACGCGCCCGTGCGGGTCGATGGCCCGCATCACGACCCACGCCCCCGCGCCGATGACACCCGAGAGCAGGAGCGCACGCGGGAACTCGCGGCTCACCAGCGCGTGCCCGGTGCGGCGAGACATACCGACACCGAGCCAGATCGCGCCGGCCGCGTACGCGGCCGAGTGTCCGATGCCGAGCGCGGCGACCTTCGCGGCGCCGTGCACCGCGGCACCGCTCACGGCCATCACGACGACCCCCGCGACCGCGGTCACGATCGCGACGATGGCGGGAGTGCGGCTGTCGCCGAGCGCGTACGACGCGCGCGAGAACAACAGGAACGCGCTGTAGCCGTAGAGCCCGGCTCCGAGCGACGCGACCCCGGCCGCGAGCAGCGCGACGCCGCGCCCTCTGGCGGCACCGAAGGCGACGACCGTCATCAACGGCTTCGCGAACACGATGAACGCGACCGCGGCGGGCACGACGAGCAACGCCATGCTGTCGAGCGCGCGCCGTACCGAATCCGCGAACGCGTCGAGGTCGTTGCGGGTCACGTCGAGCACGAGCTCCGGGAGGATCGCCGTGTGGATCGGCTGCGCGAGCACCGCGTAAGGCGCGAGGAAGAACACGAACGCGGCCTGGTACGCGACCACCCCGCCCGAGACCGCGTTGCCGATCACGAGCACTGCCGCCATCAGCAGACCCTCACCCGTGTTCAGGAACACCCCCCAGAACGACAGTCGCAGCGCCTCCCGCAACGCGTGATCGCGCACCGGCCAGCGCGGCCGCAGCCGGAAGCCCGTGCGCGCGCACGCGGCGAGCAACACGCCGACGAACGCGACCACCCCACCGGTTCCTCCGATCGCGAGCAGCAGCCGCTCGCTCGTCGTGAGGTCGAACGTCGGGTGCGCGCCGGTCTGTGCGCGGAACATCGCGAGACACACCACGATCACGACCGTGCTCCCGATCGGCGCGATCGCGGTCACCACGAAGCGCCGGCGCGCGTACAGGATCCCGGTCGCGATCGCGCCGAACGCGTAGAGCAACACCTGCGGCACGAAGAAGCGCAGGAGAAAGGTCGCGAGCTCGCGCTGCTGCGCGGCGACGCGGGCGTTGCGGTTGCCCGCGGTCAACGCGCGCGCGAGCTCCGGCGCGAACACGATGCCGAGCACCGAGATCGTGCCGAGCAGCACGAGCGCGGCGCCGAGCAGCCCGCCCGCGAGTCGCTCGGCCTCCTCGTCGCGGCCGCGGCGGAAGAGATCGACAAAGGTCGGCACGAGCACCGCCGACAGCGCGCCCTCCGCGAGCAGGTCGAAGAGCACGTTCGAGATCGAGTTCGACGCCTGGAACGTGTTGCCGAGGAACGTCGTGCCGAGCACCGCGGTGATGACGAGCACGCGCACGAGGCCGAATGCCCTCGACACCGCGGTGGCGGCGCCCATGTTGACCGCGGCGCGGCCGACCGTGCGTTCGTCGCTCACGAACCGGTCCAGGTGGGCAACGCCCGATCGGCACCCTTCCCGTATCCGTAGTGACCGAACTCCGCTTGCCCCGACGCCTCGGCCGCGAGCACCACCGCGAGCTGTCCCTGCACGAGGTCGACGTCGTCGACGGTGCTCACGAGGTGGTCGAAGCGGCCGTCCTTGATGATCCCGGCGAGCGCGACGCCGCGCGTCGAGGAGTCCGACGACTGCACGAGCTCCCCCGCGATCGTCGGCGTCCGCAGGGTCGCGAACGCCGACGTGAGCGGCTCGACGACGGAGTTCGTCGAGAGATCGCTGCCGTCACCGCCGAGCACGACGATGCGCGGACCCGGCGTCGGAAAGGTCGAGAGATCCGATGTTCCGCTCGCGCCGACCGGCTCGACCTTCACGAACCCTGCGGTGTCGAGGGCGTCGAGCACGTCCGTCGCGCTCCTCGCGGTCGCGGTGGTTCCCCCCGCGCCCGACGCGTTGCGACCGAGACGGTCGGCGAGCGCGTCGAGCCCGTCGACGCGCAGCTGCGGACTGTTCGACGCGTCGCCGACGATCGACGCGAGCTGCGTCTGGTCCGCGGTGTTCGCGAGCAGCCACTTCGACTGGAGCCACACGATCGCGGGACTCGACGCGCCCGCGCTCTGCAGCAGGCCGACGAGATCGCGCACGGTGTCGCGATCGACACCCTGCTCCGCGACCACGACGACCGGCACGCCCGTCAACCGCCCCTCGACGACGTACGGCGCGATGCCCTCGATGTACTGGTTCTGCTGCTTGGTGGTCTGCGCGAGCTGGTGGTTCTCGGTGCGCTGCGCGTCGGTGTCGTTCTGCACGCGATCGATCTGGTGCTTCAGACCGTCGATGATCTGCTGGTTCACGATCGTCGCCCCGACGACGATGCCGATCGTGAGGGCCAGGAACACTGCGACCAGCGAAACCAGGTGGAACCGGAAGTTGATCATGAGCCGGGCGCAGCCTAGGGGCGCGGGCTTACAACCAACCGCGCACGGTCTGCCAGAAATCGGAGAACACGAGCTGGAAGCCGTGCAGGAACACCCGGAACGGATCCGACACGATCGCCAGCACGACCACGACGAGCAGCGCGGACGCGATGAGCAACAGCAGATCGCGGCGGCGCACGCGACTCTCGTACAGGCGGTTCACGCCCTTCGCGTCGACGAGCACCGGCCCGAGTCGCAGCCGGGTGAGGAAGGTCGACGCCATGCCCCGGCGGCCCTTGTCGAGGAACTCGACCATCGTCGTGTGGCTGCCGACCGCGACGATCAGCGACGCGCCGGCCTCGTAGGCCATGAGCATCGCCGCGTCCTCGCTCATGCCTTCGGCGACGAACTCCTGGTACTTCAGGTTGCTCGCGACGAGCGTCTCGCGACCCGGCGCGCGGCCGTCCGGGTGCACGTGGTGCACGAGCTCCGCGCCGCACTGCATCGCGGCTTCCGAGAGTGAGTCGAAGTCGCCGGTGATGATGTCCGGCGTGAGGCCGACCTCGAGCAACGCGTCGGCGCCGCCGTCGACCGCGATGAGCACGGGGCGGAACTGCCGGATGTAGGGCCGCAGCGCGGCGAGGTCGTGCTTGTAGTCGTGCCCGCGCACGACGACGAGGGCGTGCCGGCCGCGGATCTTCGTGCGCAACGGCGGCACCGTCAGCGGCTCGAACGTGATCGCGGCCTCGTCGTCGATGTACGTGAGCGTGTTCTTCGCGAAGCGGCGCAGCTCCTCGCCGACGCCTTCCCGCGCCGCTTCCATGCGCTGCTCGATGTCGTCGCCGTGCAGCGGCGTACCGACCGCGAGCTTCTCGTCGCCCCGCCACAGCGCGCCGTCGCGGAGCTCGACGACGTCGCCGTCGTGTACCGCGTCCATCACGCCGGGCCCGACCTCGTCGAGGAGCGGCACGCCCGCGGCGACGATCCGCGAGGGGCCCGAGTTCGGGTAGCGGCCGCTGATCGACTCGGCCGCGTTCACGACGGCGACGACACCGGCCTCCACGAGGCTCTCCGCCGCGACGCGATCGAGATCTTGATGGTTGATGATCGCGACTTCACCGCGTTGGACTCGCTTCGCGAGGTCCTTCGTGCGCGGACCGACGCGCGCGATGCCGATGACGGGCGCGCGTTCGTCGGTCGCCGCGACGTCGCGCCGGCGGAGGCGGCGCGCACCCATCAGGCGCGCGCCTCGGCCCGCTGCTCGGCCGCGACCGCGAGCAGCTCACGCGCGTGACGCCGCGCGTGATCCGAGTCACCCACGCCCGCGAGCATCCGCGACAGCTCGTGCACGCGCGCGTCGTCGAGCAACAGCGCCGCGCCGGCCTGCGTGCGACCGCCGTGCTCCTCCTTGTGCACCGAGAGCTGCGAGTCGGCGAAGGCGGCGACCTGGGCGAGATGGGTGACGCACAGCACCTGATGCTTGCCTCCGAGCAGGGCAAGCGCTCGGCCTACCGCCACGCCGGCCTCACCACCGAGGCCCGCGTCGACCTCGTCGAACACCAGCGTAGGCGGCGCCTCGGAGAGCACCACCCGCAGGGCCAGCATCACCCGCGACAGCTCGCCGCCCGACGCGGCCTTCGCCAGCGGCCGGGCCGTCTCACCCGGGTTCGGCGCGAGCACGAACACCACCTCGCCGCCGTCGTCTCCCCCGTCGAGCTCGATCTCGATGCGGAGCTCGGCCCGACCCAGCGCGAGCTCGCCGAGGCGCGCGGTGACCGCGGCCGCGAGCTTGGGCGCCGCCGCGCGCCGGGCCGCGAGGAGCTGCGCGGCCGCGCGCGCGAGCGCGGCGTCGGCTTCGTCGCGCCGGGGCGCGAGCGCCGCACGACGAGACTCCGCGCCCTCGAGCTGCGCGAGTCGCTCCGCAGACTCGACCGCGAACGCGCGCACGCCGGCGAGCGTCGGACCGTACTTGCGGCTCAGCTCGAGCAGCCGCTGACGACGCGCGCGCACCTCCTCGAGCCGTTCCGGATCGTCGACGACCTGCTCGGCCGAGACCCGCGTCTCGCGCGCGACGTCGGCGAGCTCCGACTGCAGCGCCGCGAGCCGCGTCTCGAGTCCCGCGAACCACCCTTCCCCGCCGAGCGCGGCCATCGCGTCGCCGACCGCGTCGGTCGCGGGTCCGTCGAGCGCGCGGTGTGCGGTCTCGAGCCCCTCTCGACGCGCGGCTGCGTTCGCGAGCTCGTCCTCCGCGACCGCGAGCTTCGCCTCTTCGTCGTCGTCACGGATTCCCGCGGCGTCGATCTCGCCCAACTCGAAGCGCAGGAGATCCAGCTCACGCGCGCGAGCGCGCGCGTCGCCACCGAGCTCCGCGAACGCAGCCTCGACCGCGCGCAGCTCGGCGCGCGCGTCGGCGATTGCCGCGATCGCCCGCGCCGCGGGCTTTCCCGCGAACGCGTCGAGCAACGCACGCTGCTCCGCGGGAACGAGGAGCGACTGCTGCTCGTGCTGACCGTGCAGGTCGACGAGACCACGCCCACGTTCGGCGAGCTCGCCGACGGTCGCGAGCCGGCCGTCGACGTACGCGCGGCTGCGGCCCGACGCGGGCAGCACGCGCGCGAGCACGACCTCGACCTCGATCCCGTCGGCCTCGTCGACGAACCGCCCCTCGACCCGCGCCTCCGCGGCGCCGTCGCGCACGAGCGAGGGATCGGCGCGCCCGCCGAGCAGCAGATCGAGCGCCTCGACGAGCAGCGTCTTGCCGGCGCCGGTCTCGCCCGTGATTGCGGTGAGACCCGATCCGAGCGTGACCTGCAGCTCGTCGATGATGCCGAGGTTCTCGACGCGCAGCTCGGTCAGCACCGGTTCACCGGTTCGTCGCGGGTCACCGGTCGGTGAGCCCGAACTTGGCCTTGAGGAGCTGATGGAAGTCGTCGGGGCGGCGCGCGACGAGCCGGGCCGCGCCGGGCGCGGCGCGACAGATGATGACGTCGCCCGTCTCGAGCTCGCCCGCGGCCCGCCCGTCGACCGTCAGCGCGACGGGACGGCCGTCGGTCACGAGCAGCTCGAGCTCCTCGTCGGCACCGAGCACGAGCGCGCGGTCGAAGAGCATGTGCGGCGACACCGGTGTCAGGAGGATGCAACGGTGCGCGGGCGAGATGATCGGTCCGCGCGCGGAGAAGGAGTACGCGGTCGACCCGGTCGCGGTCGCGACGATCACGCCGTCGGCCGCGTAGGTCGTGAACGGCGTGCCGTTGATCGAGACGAGCAGACGGATGAGCCGCCCCGCGCCGACCTTCTCGACGACGGCCTCGTTCAGCGCGAACGCGCGCCGTTCGCCGCTCGAGGAGCGCACGACGACCTCGAGCATCATCCGCTCCGACACCTCGAACTCGCCCCGCTCGAGCCGCGGCAGCGCGTCCTCGAGCTCGGCCGCGTCGATCGCGCTCAGGTAGCCGAGCTGGCCCGCGTTGACGCCGAGGATCGGCACCGGCTCGGGATAGACGAGCCGCACCGCGCGCAGCATCGTGCCGTCGCCACCGAGCGCGAGGACGAGGTCGAGGCCCTTGGCGAAGGTCTCGGCCGGAACCGCGCAGTCGTGCAGACCCGCCGGGCCGGCGTCGCTCTCGGGGGTGCGGACCTCGATCCCCCGCTCGTCGAGCCACGTCCGGGCGCGGCGCGCGAGCTCGTGGGCGACCGCGCGTTCGTGGTGGGCGACGATGCCGACGGCCTTCACGGCTGGTCATTCTGACCCGTCGGCGCGGGGCACCGAAGCGACCACGGCGTCGAGGGCAGCATCGTCGACCGTCGGCGGCCCGGGGCGGGCGAGGGCGAGGAACTCCACGTTGCCGTCGGCGCCGCGCACGGGGCTCGGGATCACGGCCGCGACGCCGAGGCCCGCGGCGGCGAGGTCGCGCACGACCGCGCCCAGCACGTCGCGGTGCACGCCCGGATCGCGCACCACGCCGCCCTTGCCGACACGGTCGCGCCCGGCCTCGAACTGCGGCTTCACGAGGAGCACCACGTCGGCGTCCGGGGTCGCGAGCTCCACGAGGTTGGGTGCGACGACCCGCAACGAGATGAACGAGAGGTCGGCGACGACCAGGTCGAAGGGATCGCCGAGGTCACCCGCGTGCACGGCGCGAAGGTTCGTGCGCTCGACGACCACGACGCGCGCGTCGGTGCGGAGCGACCACGCAAGCTGCGCGCGACCGACGTCGAGCGCGACGACCTCGCGCGCGCCCGCCTGCAACAGACAGTCCGTGAAACCTCCCGTGGACGCGCCGGCGTCGAGCGCCCGACGTCCCGTCGCGTCGATCGCGAAGGCATCGAGCGCGGCGCGCAGCTTGTGCCCACCGCGCGACACGTACTCGTTCGCGGCGGGCGCGACGGCAACGGCTTCCGAATCGTCCACCTGACGCGCCGCGCTGTCGGCGGGCGCGCCGCCGACGGTCACGCGTCCCGACGCGATCAGCTCAACGGCGCGCGCTCGACTCGGTGCGAGGCCGCGCCGGACCAGCTCGATGTCGAGCCGCCGGCGCACCGATCAGTGCGCCGCCGACGCGGTCGTCTTCTTGGCCGCGGTCTTCTTCGCCGCCGGCGACTTGGTCGCCTTCGTCGTGCGCGTCGCCTTGGCGGGAGTCGCCGCCGCGAGCCGCTTCTCGAGGCGCGCGAGGTCGTCCTTGGTCGCGATGCCGAGCGCGCTCACCTGGCGCTTGATCTCGGACTGCACGAACTCGCGCAGCTCCTCGCGCCGGCGCCGGCTCAGCTCGACGACGTCGTCGACCGCCGCGGTCGCGCGGTCTTGCGCGAGGTGCCCCTGCGCGACGAGGTCGGCGACGATCTGACGGGCCTGGTTACGGCCGAGCTCGGTGACGTGCATGCCCGCCTCGAGCAGTTGCTTCCAGTCCGGACCCTGCGGCATCGGTGCTCCTCGTCGTCGTGCTCGTCGTCGTGCGGCGCCCGTCGGCGACCGATCCGGGCCGCGAGCCTAGGGCTCGGGTGCACCCCTATCCACTCGTGCGCCGCCGGGTCACCGCCCGGTCGCCGAGATCGCCGCGGTCGTCGTCGCGGTCGTCGCCGCGACGCGCGGGTACCGTGCGCGCGATGGTGCTGCCGCTGCGCGACCTCAATCCGGCGAAGCGGCTCCCGATCATCACGCTGGCGATCATCGCGATCAACGTCTTCGTCTACTTCGCGATCCAGCCGCACAGCACCACGGCGAAGTCGAACGAGTTCGTCTACGACCACGCGGTGATCCCGTGTGAGCTGCTGCACGGGCGGCCGCTCAGCGAGGTACAGATCGCGCTGCAGAAGTGCTCGGTGCCCGACCGCGACATCGTGCTCCGGGCGCCCGACGGCGGTCTCGAACGCGCGACGACGCGTGAGTTCGCGCCGCACAAGAACGTCTACCTGGCGGTGCTCGCGTCGATGTTCCTGCACGCGAGCCTGTTGCACCTCGGCGGCAACATGCTGTTCCTCTGGATCTTCGGCAACAACGTCGAGGACCATCTCGGCCGCTTCAAGTACGCGCTCTTCTATCTGATCGCGGGCGTGATCTCGGCGCTGGGCTTCATCGTCGTGAACCCGAGCTCGGTCGCGCCGCTCATCGGTGCCTCGGGCGCGATCGCGGGCGTGATGGGCGCGTACCTGATCTGGTTCCCACGCGCGCGCGTGCTCACGATCACGTTCTTCATTCCGGTCTACTTACCGGCCGCGCTCGTGCTCGGGATCTGGTTCGTCACGCAGTTCTTCACCGATCCGAACTCGGGAGTCGCGTGGGTCGCGCACGTCGTCGGGTTCGGGTTCGGCATGCTCGTCGCGCTCGCGCTGCGCGACACCCATGGTCCACGGTCGCGGCGGATCCCGCCACCGCCCCCGCTACCGGGAACGTGGCCCGGCGGCCTGCGCGGCTTCGAGTAGCTGCGGCGCGAGCGCGCCGAGATCGGCGGCGACGAACTCGGGTGGCGGATCGGGAACCGGTTCCTCGCCGTGCGTACCGGCGATGCCGCTGAGCACCAGCGCGAACGGCCAGCCCAGCGCCACGGCGAACACGCCGTCGGACGACGGCCGGTCGCCGATCATCACGCCGTCGGGCCCGCACACTTCGCGCACCAGCGCGGCCATCGGCGCGTGGGGCTTGCCCGCGACCTCGGCCCGCCGCCCCGACGCGACCTCGAGCGCGGCGACGAGCGCACCGGTTCCGGGTACGAGCCCGCTTGCCGTCGGATAGGTCGCGTCGACGTTGGTCGCGACGAACCGGGCACCCGCGCGCACCGCGTCGGCGGCGACGGCCAAGCGGTCGAAATCGAAGTCGCGGTGGAAGCCGGCGACCACCGCGTCGACGGGCAGCTCCTCGACGGGCTGGAAGCCGGCGGCGCCGAGGGCTTCGTGCACTCCGGGACCGGCGTACGACAGGACGCGGGCACCCGGCGCGAGGCCCACGGCGAGCAGCCGCGCTGCGGCCATCGCGCTGCTGAGCACGTCGGCCGGATCGACGGGCACACCGCACGACTCGAGCTTGGCGACGTACTCGGCGCGGGTCCCCGACGAGTTGTTCGTGACGAACACCACCCGCCGGCCGGCCGCACGCAGTACCGCGATCCCCTCGGCCGCGCCGGCGATCGGCTCGTCACCGCGCCAGATGACGCCGTCGAGGTCGCAGCAGACGACGGGCGCCGTCACGACGGGTCGGACGAGTCGGACGGGTCGGACGGGTCGGACGGCGCGGTGTCGTCGACCGCGACCGCCGCGAGCGCGTGCTGGTAGTCGACGTTGTCGGGACGCATGACCGTGGCGATGCGCAGGTGGCGGCGCGCGCCGACGACATCGCCGGTGCGCTGCAGCGCGAGGCCGAGTCCGAAGTGCGCGTAGTCGTTCACCGGATCGAGCTCGATCGCGGTCGCGAACTCGGCCGCGGCGGCGCCGAAGCGCGCGGCTTGGAAGTACGCGCGTGCGAGCGTCTCGCGGACCGACGCCTGTTCGGGCTCGAGCTCCCGCGCCCGTTCGAGCGCGACGATCGCGGCGTGCGGGTTGCCCGAGGCGAGGAGCTCGTCGCCGTCGCGGAACGCGACGTAGGCCGACGGCTCGTCGGCGTCGTGGGCGTCGGCGTCGTCCTCGCGCATGGAGCTCTCTCGTCTGGTGGAGGCGCGACCGCCGGGGTTCGAAGCGCCCCGGTGGCGCTGTGCTACAACCGACGCACCCGAGCCTCGGAGTGTCATCGGTGCCCGACTTCTTCCCGTTCGCGGGGTTCCGTTACGACCGCGACCGCGGGGATGACCTGACGGCGCGGGTCGCCCCACCTTACGACGTGATCGACGAGGACCAACGCCGGACGCTCGAGGCGACGCACCCCGAGAACGCGGTGCGGCTCATCCTGCCTCGGGACGGCGACGTCGACGGCGACCGCTATGACCGCGCCGCCTCCGACTACGAACGCTGGTGCGCGCAGGGCGTGCTCGTGCGCGATTCCGAGCCCCGCTTCTACGGGTACCGCATGGACTTCACCGACGAGCACGGGCGCGCGCGGCACACGCTCGGCGTGGTCGGCGCGCTCGCACTGCCCGAGCCCGGCGACGGCACGGTGCTCCCCCACGAGCGCACACTGCCGAAGGCGAAGAGCGACCGGCTCGCGCTGCTGCGCGCGACGCGACTCAACCTCGACCCGATCTGGGGTCTCTCCCTCACCGAGGGTCTGAGCGACGCGATCGACACGAGCCGCCCGCTCGGCGAGTGCACCGACGAGGATGGAACCGTGCACTCGCTGTTCGCGATCGACGATCCCGCGCGCCAACGCGCGATCCGCGAGGGCGTCGCCGCGACACCGGTCGTGTTGGCCGACGGCCACCACCGCTTCGAGACCGCGCTCAACTATCGCGAGGAACGCCGCCACGCCGGCATCGCCGATCCCGGCGCCGACGCGATCATGACCTTCGTCGTCGAGCTCGCCGACGACCAGCTCAGCATCGAGCCGATCCACCGGCTGCTGCATCTCCCCGGCGACGGGCACGCGGCCGCGGCGTCACTGCGCGACGTGCTCGGGTCGGCGTTCACCGTCACCGACGCGGGCCCGAACACCGCCGCCGGCGTCGACGCGCTCGAGTCCGCGATGCGCGAGTCGGGCGCGCTCGGCCTGGTCGACCCCGACGGGCTCGCGCTGCTCGTCCCCCGCCGCGACGTCACCGGGCCCGCACTCGCGCACGAGCCCGCGCCGGTCGCCGGTACCGACGCCGCGCTCGTCGAAGCCGTCGTCGTCCCGCTGCTCACGGGCGCGTCGATGGAGTACCGCCACGACGCGCGCGGTGTCGCCGCGCTGGTGGCATCGGGTGTCGCCGACGCCGCGCTGCTCCTGCGCCCGGTCTCCGTCGCCGACACGCGCGCGGCCGCGCTCGCGGGGGTCCGCATGCCTCAGAAAACGACGTTCTTCGCGCCCAAGCCCCGCACCGGCATGGTGTTCCGCAGCTTGGATTGAGCCGCCTTCGGAGCGGCGCAGGCCCCTAGGACTCTCCGACCGTCCACGTCGATCCGGTCGCGAGCAACTCCGCGAGGTCGCCCGGGCCCGACCGCTGCGACGCGGCCGCGAGCTGGCGCTGCACCTCGACCTCGTAGATCGGCCGCTCGACATCGCGGAACACGCCGACGGGCGTCGGCACGTTCGGTGCGTCGGCGAGACGCGACAGCGCGAATGCGAGCGTCGGGTCGGCGCGGTGCTCGTCGTGCACGAGCAGCTTGTCGGCGCCCACGTCGGCGACGTTGCACACCGACGGCTCGCCGAACTCGTTGAGCGTGATGCCGAGCTGACCGTCGGTCCCGAAGATGATCCGTTCACCATGCTTCAGCTCGATGAGCATGTCGGCGCGCACGTCGCGCTTGAGGATGCCCGCGAACGCACCGTCGTTGAAGACGTTGCAGTTCTGGTACACCTCGACGAAGGCCGCGCCGCGGTGCTCGTGCGCCCGGCGGAAGGTCTCCATCATGTGCTTGCGGTCCATGTCGTGCGTACGGGCGACGAACCCGGCCTCCGTGCCGAGCGCGAGCGAGACGGGATTGAACGGGTGGTCGATGGAGCCGAACGGCGTCGACTTCGTGACCTTGCCGATCTCCGAGGTCGGTGAGTACTGACCCTTCGTCAACCCGTAGATCTGGTTGTTGAGCATCAGGATCTTGAGGTTGACGTTGCGGCGCAGCGCGTGGATCAGGTGGTTGCCACCGATCGACAGCATGTCGCCGTCGCCGCCGATCACCCACACGTGCAGGTCGGGACGAGTCAGCGCGACGCCGGTCGCGATCGCCGGCGCGCGGCCGTGGATGCCGTGCATCCCGTAGGTGTTCATGTAATACGGCAGACGCGCCGCGCAGCCGATGCCGGAGACGAACACCATCTCCTCGGGCTTCACGCCGAGCTCGGGGAGCACGAACTGGATCGCGGCGAGGATCCCGTAGTCGCCGCACCCCGGACACCACCGAACTTCCTGGTCGGACTCGAAGTCCTTGCGTGTGAGGGCCACGCCGGTGTCGCTCATCGATACATCTCCAGGATCTGTGCTTCCATCTCGGCGGCCCGGAACGGCACGCCCGCGATGCGCGTGAACGTGTGCGCGTCGACGAGGAACTCGGCTCGCACCAGCTTGGCGAGCTGGCCCAGGTTCATCTCGGGCACGAGGACCCGGTCGAACCGGCGCAGCACGTCGCCGAGGTCGCGCGGGAACGGGCTCAGGTGGGTGAGGTGCGCGTGCGAGACCTTCTTGCCGCGTGCGCGCACGCGGCGCACGCCCGCGGTGATGGCGCCCCACGTGCTGCCCCAGCCGAGGACGAGCACCTCGGTGCCGCCGTCGTCGTCGAGGTCGGTGAGCGGGATGTCGTTCGCGATGCCGGCGACCTTGGCGGCACGGATCTTGATCATGTGCTCGTGATTGTCGGGCGCGTAGCTGATGTTGCCGCTGCCGTCTTCCTTCTCGATGCCACCGATGCGGTGCTCGAGCCCGGGTGTGCCGGGAATCGCCCACGGACGCGCCAGCGTCTCGGGGTCGCGGAGATACGGCCAGAACTCGTCGCCGTGGTTCTTCTCGGTCGCGAACTCCACCGAGATGTCGGGCAGCGAGGTGACGTCCGGCAGCAGCCACGGCTCCGCGCCGTTGGCGAGGTAGCCGTCGGTGAGCAGGATCACGGGCGTGCGGTACTTCACGGCGATGCGCGCGGCCTCGAAGGCGGCGTCGAAGCAGTCGGCCGGCGACTTCGCCGCCACGATCGGCAACGGTGCCTCACCGTGGCGGCCGTACATCGCCAGCAGCAGGTCGGCCTGCTCGGTCTTCGTGGGCAGACCGGTCGACGGCCCGCCGCGCTGCACGTCGACGATGAGCAACGGCAGCTCGAGGCTGATCGCGAGCCCGATGGCCTCGGACTTCAAGTCGACGCCCGGACCGCTCGTGCCGGTGACGCCGAGCGCACCGGTGAAGGCCGCACCGATGGCGATGCCGCACGCCGCGATCTCGTCCTCGGCTTGCAGCGTCTTGACACCGAAGTTCTTGTGCTTCGACAGCTCGTGCAGGATGTCGGACGCCGGCGTGATCGGGTACGACGCGTAGACGAGCGGCAGCTGCGCGCGCTGCGACGCGGCGATGAGGCCGTACGCCAGCGCGAGGTTGCCGACGATGTTGCGGTACGTGCCGCTGCGCAGGCGGGCCGGCGCGACCTCGTACGGGTGATCGAACAGCTCGGCGGTCTCGCCGAAGTTCCGGCCGGCGCGGAACGCCGCGAGGTTCGCGGCGCGCACCTGCTCCTTGTCCTTGAAGCGCTGCTCGATCCACTCGATCATCGGCTTCGTGGGACGCGTGTACATCCAGCACAACAGACCGAGCGCGAAGAAGTTCTTCGAGCGCTCGGCGTCGCGCGGCCTCACGCCGAGGTCTTTCGTCGCCTCGACCGTGATCGACGTCATCGGCACCGGGTAGACGTTGAACGCGTCGAGCGAGCCGTCCTCGAGCGGGTTGCTCGCGTAGCCGGCCTTGTCGAGGTTGCGCGCTTCGAACGCATCCGCGTTGATGAGCAACGTCGTGCCCGGCGCGAGGTCGGGCATGTTCGCCTTCAGCGCGGCCGGGTTCATCGCGACGAGGACGTTGGGTACGTCGCCCGGCGTCACGATGTCGTGGTCCGAGATGTGGACCTGGAACGAGGAGACGCCCGCGATCGTGCCGGCCGGCGCCCGGATCTCGGCCGGGAAGTTCGGCAGCGTCGCGAGGTCGTTCCCGAACGCCGCCGAGATCTCGGTGAAGCGGTCGCCGACGAGCTGCATGCCGTCGCCCGAGTCGCCCGCGAAGCGGATGACGACCTGGTCGAGCGTCTGCACCTCGTCGGGCGACGTGGTATCTACGGTCACCGTTGACCTTCCTTCACGCTCTGTGATGCCCACACCGCAGGCCCGGAGGGCGGTTTTCCGCCACGCGCGCCGCGAATCGCATGCTAGTGGGGCCGATCCCGCAGCCTTGACATCGGCGCGTTGCCATGGCATGTGACGCGATCGCCTCCATCTTCACGGTGCGCGGCCGCGCCGCGCCAGTTGCGCATCGTCGGTTGCGGAACTGCGTCACGTCGGTTCGTCGAGGCCTTCGAGCGCGGTCTGGATGCGCCGTCGCGCGGTGTCGAGCTTGCGGCGATCGCCGGCGCGGGCGATGTACGTCGCCTCGAGCTCGACGCGCGACGCGGTCGACGCGCCGGCGCGGAAGAACCGACGGCGCACCGCGCCGAGGGCGACGATCTCCGCACCGGCGTCGAGGTCGACGAGCCACGCCGGCGGATCCCACACCGCGACCGGAACGGAGATCGCCTCCGACGACGTGCGCGTCGTGACCTGGAGCATGGCGAGCTCGCGCTCGGATGGCAGGACGCGTACTTCGGGCGGACTGGTGAGGTACCCCCGCACCACGGCGAGATTGACGGACATGGCAACGACCTCCGGAGCTCGGATCTCGGACGCGCCGGACGGCGCGTCGGTGGCTCGGGGAAGTCGGGGGGAAGCGAGCGGCGCACGCTCGGCTCGAGAGCCGTGCCAGCACGGCACGCCGCGGGAGCGCGGACGAGACCGTGCGATGGAACGAGACGAGCGTACCGAGAGGGTGTGACAGTTATCGTCGGCGCGGCCGCAACAACCGCAGCTACGAGAGCGCGGCGAGGCGCTCCGCGACGTCGGCGAAGCCCCTGTCGTGGAGCCGCACCTGCTCGAAGAACGCACGCGCACGCGGGATGTCACCGCTGCGGTCGTAGAGGTCCGCGAGCGCGTACCAGAGCCGCACGGTGTGCTCCTGCGGTCGCTGCGAGGTCGAGGTGCGCCGCTCGAGCAGCGCGATCGCATCGGCCATGTGACCGGCGTCTGCGAGCGCGCCGGCGTAGACGATGCGGCCCTCGGTCACGAGCGCCGCCGACGGCGACGACTCGCGCAGATCCTCCCAGAGGCTCGCGACGTCTTGGAGTCGGCGCTGCGCGCGCCGGCAGTCCATCAGCACCGGGTGCTGTTCGGTCGAGCCCGTGAGGTCGACGAAGGCCTGGAGGTCGTCGGCCGCGGCCGGATACATACCGAGCCGGTAACGACACAGCCCGGCGAGCTCGCGCACCGCAGCCGCGCGGGGATAGGTGTCGACGAGCGGACGCAGAATGCGCAGCGCGTCGCGCTCGTGGCCGCGGGTGAAGGCGTCGCTCGCGTGTGCGAGGGCGTCGAGGGCGCGGTCGGACTGGCGACCCGCAAGCTTGCGCAGCTCCTCGGTCGCCTCGGTCGCCTTGTGGCGTCTGCGCCGGTTGGTCGTCGCGGTCACCGGCTCCTTGCGCGCCGCCGCACCACGCTTCGATCGAACCGGCTTCGGCCTGGCCGGCTCGCCGTTCGACTTCAGGCGGTACGACGAGCTGCTCGCCGGCGCCTCCTCTTGCCGGGCGGCCGGCTTGCGCCGAGTGAACGGACCGGCGACCTGCCCTTCTCGCCGGCGACCCTCCCGGTCGTCGGGCGCGAGCCGAGCGCGCCGGGGCGGCTGGCCGCGCCGCATCCCGCCGTCTCGGGTCGAGCGCCCGCGTTCGCGTGCCCGGGAGTACGGCCATTCCTCGTCGGCCCCGAGGCGCGGCAGTGCCGGACGCTCCTCGGCCGACGGCTTGCGACGGGTCGATGCGCCCCGTTTCGCGGCGCCGCGCTTGGCCGATCCCGATCCCGATCCCGATCCGGTCCGGCCTGCGGGCGTCCCGCCCCGGCGGGCACCCTGGTCGCGGCCGCGGCCGCCGCTCGAATTGGTCACGTGTAGGTCCTGTCGATCGGCGCGAAGGAAGCTCGGGGAGCCTTGCAGGCTATCGCCGAACGCGACGGTGCCCGCCGACCGAAGTCGACGGGCACCGTCAATCGAAGGATTCCGGCAGCGACCTACTCTCCCAGGAGGTCTCCCTCCAAGTACCATCGGCGCGGGCGGGCTTAACGGCCGTGTTCGGGATGGGAACGGGTGGATCCCCGCCGCCATAGCCACCGGAAAACGTTCGGTTCTCAGTCCCCCGAGAACCCCATAGCGAGCACGCGCATCAAAGAAAAACTCAAGCCCTCGGCCGATTAGTACCGGTCGGCTGAGCACGTCACCGTGCGTACACCTCCGGCCTATCTACCTGGTCGTCTTCCAGGGGCCTTACCCGGTTGATCCGGTGGGACATCTCATCTCGAGGCGAGTTTCGCGCTTAGATGCTTTCAGCGCTTATCTCTTCCGCAGGTCGCCAACCAGCCATGCTCCTGGCGGAACAACTGGCACACGAGAGCTGCGTCCGTCCCGGTCCTCTCGTACTAGGGACAGCTCCTCACAAATGTCCTGCGCCTACGGCGGATAGGGACCGAACTGTCTCACGACGTTCTAAACCCAGCTCGCGTACCGCTTTAATGGGCGAACAGCCCAACCCTTGGGACCTGCTTCAGCCCCAGGATGCGACGAGCCGACATCGAGGTGCCAAACCTTGCCGTCGATGTGGACTCTTGGGCAAGATTAGCCTGTTATCCCCGGGGTACCTTTTATCCGTTGATCGACCACGCTTCCACATGCCATGGCCGGGTCACTAAGCCCTACTTTCGTACCTGCTCGACTTGTAGGTCTCGCAGTCAAGCTCCCTTGTGTCTTTGCACTCGACGGCTGATGGCCAACCAGCCTGAGGGAACCTTTGGGCGCCTCCGTTACACTTTGGGAGGCGACCGCCCCAGTCAAACTGCCCACCTGTCACTGTCCTCGACCCCGATAAGGGGCCCGAGTTAGATTTCCAGCACGCACAGGGTGGTATTTCAAGGTTGACTCCACCAGAGCTGACGCCCTAGCTTCCCAGTCTCCCACCTATCCTACACAATACGTACCGAAAACCAATACCAAGCTGCAGTAAAGGTCCACGGGGTCTTTCCGTCCTGCCGCAGGAAACGAGCATCTTTACTCGTCGTGCAATTTCGCCGGGTCTCTGGTTGAGACAGTAGCCAAGTCGTTACGCCATTCGTGCAGGTCGGAACTTACCCGACAAGGAATTTCGCTACCTTAGGCACGTTTGTTACTCGCTCAATACTTCGAGCGAGGTCAGGTCATTTCTGCCTGACTCCTCATGTCGCCATCAGGGTCGGACTGTATCTTCACCGTTGTCGGCAATGGCGTCTGCTCGACTGGTGCCTGGCGTGCAGTCTCTGAGGATCCCGCCAATTGCTCTTGACGGTTTCCTGCTGATTGTCCGCACCGGATGGATTTTCACTGCTCATCGATGGAGCTGATGAACGAGTACCACCGGATACTCGGATGTTCCAGCATATAGCCAGGTTTTATAACGGCCGATGGAAATCCACCGTTATAGTTACGGCCGCCGTTTACCGGGGCTTAGATTCAGAGCTTCGCCTTGCGGCTAACCCTTCCTCGTAACCTTCCGGCACCGGGCAGGCGTCACAGCGTATACATCGTCTTACGACTTCGCACGCTGCTGTGTTTTTAGTAAACAGTCGCTTGGCCCTGGTCTCTGCGGCCTCCTCGGGCTCGGGACGCGAAGTCCTCCACCCTACCGAGGCCCCCCTTCTTCCGAAGTTACGGGGGCAATTTGCCGAGTTCCTTAACCAGAGTTCTCCCGATCGCCTTGGTATTCTCTACCTGCCCACCTGCGTCGGTTTGGGGTACGGGCACCGTGTCAGCTCACTAGAGGTTTTTCTCGGCAGCATGGGATCAGTCACTTCTCCTGAAGCGGATCGGCATCGCATCTCAGGGTGAATGCCGGACGGATTTGCCTATCCGGCCCCCTACATGCTTACCCCGGAACAACCAACAGTCCGGGTTGACCTACCCTCCTGCGTCGCCCCATCGCTACCCTCCGACATCTGGTCCGGGCTCGTCCGAAGACAGCCCCCGGGCAGCACGCCATTGGGGTTTGCGCGGACACGGTGGTACAGGAATATCAACCTGTTGTGCATCGACTACGCCTTGCGGCCTCGCCTTAGCTCCCGACTAACCCTGGGCGGATGAGCCTTCCCCAGGAACCCTTGGGCATTCGGCGGAGGGGTTCCTCCCCCCTCTTTCGCTACTCATGCCTGCATTCTCACTCGACCACGCTCCACGACCGCTCACGCGGCCGCTTCACAGCTGAGATCGACGCTCCCCTACCCATCCCGCATAAGCGGAATGACGCAGCTTCGGCTTTCTGCTTGAGCCCCGTTACATTGTCGGCGCAGGACCACTCGACCAGTGAGCTATTACGCACTCTTTCAAGGGTGGCTGCTTCTAAGCCAACCTCCTGGCTGTCTGGGCAATCCCACATCCTTTGCCACTGAGCAGAAAATTTGGGGCCTTAGCTGGCGTTCTGGGCTGTTTCCCTTTTGACCGTGAAGCTTAGCCCCCACGGTCTCACTGCCGTGCTCTGGAGTACCGGCATTCGGAGTTTGGCTGACTTCAGTAAGCTTGTGGGCCCCCTAGGCCATCCAGTGCTCTACCTCCGGTACTGAACGCACGACGCTGTACCTAAATACATTTCGGGGAGAACCAGCTATCACCGAGTTTGCTTGGCCTTTCACCCCTATCCACAGGTCATCCCCTCAGTTTTCAACCTAAGTGGGTTCGGTCCTCCACGAAGTCTTACCTTCGCTTCAACCTGCCCATGGATAGATCACTCGGCTTCGGGTCTACAGCCCGCGACTGAACGCCCTGTTCAGACTCGCTTTCGCTCCGGCTCCCCCTCTCGGGTTAACCTTGCCACGGACCATAACTCGCAGGCTCATTCTTCAAAAGGCACGCCATCACGGCCATAGGACCGAAGTCCCATGACGACGCTCTGACTGCTTGTAAGCCAACGGTTTCAGGTTCTATTTCACTCCCCTCCCGGGGTTCTTTTCACCCTTCCCTCACGGTACTCGTGCGCTATCGGTCGCCAGTGTGTATGTAGCCTTACGAGGTGGTCCTCGCAGATTCACGCGGACTTTCCCGGATTCCGCGCTACTCGGGAACTCCACCAGGAGACTGATTGCTTTCGTGTACAGGGCCATTACCTTCTATGGCTCGGCTTTCCAGACCGATTCCACTAGCAATCAGTTTTGTAACTCCTTGGAACTACTGCCGTAGCTCCGGGCGGGTCCCACAACCCCGTTGCAGCATCGCCGGCAGGCTGTACCACTGCAACGGTTTAGGCTCTTCCCGTTTCGCTCGCCGCTACTCAGGGAGTCGCAATTGCTTTCTTTTCCTCGGGGTACTGAGATGTTTCAATTCCCCCGGTTCCCTCCCACTGCCCTATGTGTTCAGGCAGGGGTGACTGGGCATGACCCCAGCCGGGTTTCCCCATTCGGA
>DATBAK010000041.1 GCA_036271555.1 Acidimicrobiia bacterium | reverse complement strand
CCACAGCTGGTCGGTGTACGTGTCGGTCCCGGGAACGGTCGCCCGGAACGGCGACACGAAAACCGCGCGCCCGATGCCGTCGCGCTCGAGGTCCGCGCCGAGCGACGCGAACTTCGCGTCCCACACCGCGGGCAGGTCGTCATCGACGAAGTACAGCTGCGTGAAGCGGTTTGCCGCGGAGTCGCGCGGTACGTCCTTCGGCGCGTCGCCCTGCAACGGCACCGGGGTGAACTCGGCCATGACCTCGGCGCCGAGATCGCGTGCACGGAACCACTCGTCGACCGCGTCGAGCTCGACACCGTCGGCCGGCTCGGCGACGACCATGACGAGGTACGGCGAACGGTGGTCGAGCGCGAGCTCGACGGGCACCGCGTCGGCGTGGCCGGGGAACTCGCCGCGGAAGCGGTACATCACGGTGTGGATGTGGTCGCGGTGCTCGAACATCCGGTCGTTCGCGTGCAGCCAGTTGACCTGATCCGTGCCCCACTTCATCCACTCGCCGAACTTGCCCGCGAGGATCCAGTAGATCGACACGTACGAGCCGCTCGTCGGATCGGGGCAGACGGGCGAGCGCTCGGGATAACGGAGCTTCTTGAGATCCGCCGTGGCCACGTAGCGCGCGCCGGAGATCGTCCACGCGCCGATGAGGCAGCCCGCATAGAAGTGGTCGCGCTCGTACCAACGGTTGTACGCGACCTCGTGACCGCGATGGGGCTCGACCATCGTGACGAGCGCGCCGCCGAGTGCGATCGGCTTGCGTCGCGTGTCGCCGCTTCCGAGCTCCTGCTGGGCCATCGATGTCCTCCGTCGTGTGAGCCGGGCGGATGCTAGCGAGCGGCCTTCCCGGCACGCGGAGTGAGCTTCGGGGCGCGACTCAACTTCGCCGGGGCAGGGCCGATGAGCCCTCGGCACGCTTCCAGGCCCCATCCCCCCAAGGGGGCCCGAGGCGGAGACGGCCTGCCGGGAGGCCCTCACCCCCGGCGGGCTGTCGCGCCGCAGGCGTACGCGTTTCGTCTCGCTTTCGTTGGGCCTTTTTCACGCTCGTAAGCCTTGATGCGCGAAAGGCCGCTCGGTAGAAACACCGGGCGCGGTCGCGGGGACCGCGTGGACATCAGGGGCAGGTGTCGGCGCGCGAGACGCGTCCGACCGTGGGGGAGGGACGCTTTGATCAAACGCGCAATGAGACGGTGTGCCGCGCTTGGCGCGGTGCTGACGATGATCGGTGGGATGGCGGGATACGTCGCGTTGTCGGCCACCGCGGCCGGCGCGACGACGACGACCGTCATCGTCGGTGCCGGCGACCAGGCCGGCATCAAGAACACGACGCCGCAACAGGAGTGGGCGTTCCAGGACACCAACACGCACAGCGGAACGGTGGGCTGGGTTGCCGGTCCGACGGGTCAGCCGCTGGGCGCCGGATCGCTCGCGATGGGGATGACCGAGGGTCAGCACGAGTGGCTCGTGACGAACCAATTCGGGCCGTGCGCGACCGGCTTCCCGACCTGCAACGCGACTCCGGTGAATCTCGCCGACATCACGGCGCTGAGCTACCAGACCTACCGCACGGGTGGCGGGCAGATGCCGACGCTGAACATCGAGGTGACGCCACCCGGCGACGGGAACGGCTACACGACCTTCGTGTACGTGCCGGACCCGACCCAGTACCACGACACCGTGTGGCAGAACTGGGACGCCTACACCGACAACACGCCGCGCTGGTACTCGACGCACCAGGTCACGAGCCCGTCCGGCAAGGTCTTCGACTGCGCGTCGCAGAGCGCGGGCTGCTACTCGACGTTCGCGCAGATCAAGACCGACTACCCGGACGCCAAGGTCATCGACGGCATGGGTCCGAACATCGGCACCGGCGGCACCTTCCAGGGCAACGTCGACGACATGGTCGTCGGCGTGTCGGGCAACAACACGGTGTTCGACTTCGAGCCTGACTGCACCACGACCTGCTACGTCAACGCGGCGACGGGCAGCGACTTCAACACGGGGAACGCGAACGACCCGGTCGCGACGATCCAAGCCGCAGTCAACAAGGTGTCGGCCGGCGGCACGGTGAACGTCGCCGCTGGTACCTACACCGAGTCGGTGACGATCCCGAGGGGCATGACGCTGAACGGTGCCAACGCCGGTACGGCCGGCGCCGCGAGCCGCGCGCCAGAAAGCACGGTGTCGTGGTCGGGTGTCTCGGGCAGCGTGTTCAACGTCACGACGGCCGATCCGGTCACGATCAACGGATTCCATCCGACGTTCAACGGTGGCCAGCACACCGGTGGGCTGCTGCTCTCGTTGCAGGGAAACAACCACCTCACCTTCACCAACAACCTCGTCAACAGCTCCGCGTACTTCGACGCGCTGATCTTCGACGACTCCGCGGCGACCTCGGTCATCACGAACAACAAGTTCGACAGCATCGCTCAGTCGGGTTCGCCGGGTTCGTGCGTCGTGTGCCCGTGGGGGACGGTCGGGTCGAACCAGGCCGCGGTCACCATCACCGGCAACACCTTCTCGAACCTGACCGACACCGACGGGGTCCCGGCCATCAACCTGAGTCAGGTCAGCGGCACGGTTTCGGGGAACACGTTCAGCAACATCCACCAGTACGGGATCCTGTTGGCCGACACACTCGGCCCGCTCTCGATCACGACGAACAGCTTCACGAACATCCAGAACGACACGCCGTTGATGAGCTCGAACCGGGGCTCCGGCATCCGGACGTTCCAGAACCCGACGTTCGTCGGCACCGGTGTCGACATCAACCACAACACCTTCAGCGGTGACTACAACGGCGTCCGCGTCGCGAACGACGGTCCCGCGGCGACCCTGAGCAACCTGTTCAAGGTCAACCGCAACTCGTTCAGTGGCGACACGAACGAGGGCATCTCGGTCGCGTCGGGCACGTTGGGTACGTCGCTCGAGGGCACGTGCAACTGGTGGGGCTCGGCGTCCGGACCGTCGGAAGCAGGCTCGGGTTCCGGCGACAAGGTCAGCTCCGGCGTCACGTTCGCGAACTGGCTCACGAGCTCGAACCTGAGCTCGACATGCGGTTCGTCGGTGTCGATCGGCACGATTCCGCCGATGGCCGAGGGGAGCAGCGGGCTGTACATCCAGTACGTGCCCGTCAACCTTTCGAGCCCGCTGCCGAACAACGTCTCCGTGCAGTACACGACGACGAAGGGCACGGCCTCGACCGCTGACTTCGTCAAGTCGGCGGGAACGCTCACGATCCCGGCGGGTCAGACGCAGGGTCTGATCGCGGTCACGATCAAGGGCGACACGACTCCCGAGAAGAACGAGAGCTTCACCGTCAACCTGTCGAACGCGGTCGGAGCGACGCTGGGCGCCTCCAGCACGACGATCACGTTGCTCAACGACGACTTGAAGGCGACGGCACACGGAGGGTCGGCGATCGAGGGCGGGTCGATTCCCTTCACGCTCACGATCAAGTACCCAATGGCGACGGCGACCTCGGTGACGTTCTGCACGACTGCGGGCACCGCGACATCGCCGGCCGACTACAGCTACTCGGCGTGCCCGACCACGCAGACGATCGTGGTCCCGTCGCAGAGTCTCACCGCGACGGCACTGGTCCCGACGAACCTCGACGGGGTCAAGGAAGGCGGCGAGACGTTCACGATGCGGGTGCGGGTGACGGGCACGGCGTTCGACTCGACCGTGACCGGCACCATCAAGGGCAACAAGACCTGATCCAATCCATCTCCATCGAGTGAATGCGGGGTGCCCCGGCGCTACGGCCCGGGGCACCTTCGCGTCCAGCCGCCGGCGCACCTGACCCCGAATCTGACGCCGCGTTAGATTCCCGCGATCGGTGTCGCGCAGCGGGCGCGACCGCGGACGCGGGAGCATGATGGGCCGCTTCGACGGACGGGTCGCGATCGTGACGGGGGCAGGTTCCGGCCTCGGGCGCGCGACGGCACAGAAGCTCGCGAGCGAGGGCGCGAAGGTCGCGTGCCTCGACATCGCCGAGGACGCGGTCGAGGAGACCGCGAAGGCGATCGAGGCCGACGGCGGAAGCGCGGTGGCGTTCCGCGCCGACGTGTCCGACGCGGATTCGGTGCGCGCCGCGGTCGCGAGCGGCGCGAGCGCGCTCGGCCGGCCCGAGCTCGTCGTGACGTGCGCGGGCATCGGTCGCTTCTACAACAGTCACGAGATGCCACCTGCCGATTGGCAGCGCATCATCGGCGTCAACCTCACGGGCACGTTCCTCACCGTGCAGGCCGCGCTCCCGCACCTCCTCGACGGCGGCGGCAGCGTCGTCACGATCGCATCCAACGCCGGCCTCATGGGTCAGCCGTACAGCGCGGCGTACTGCTCGTCGAAGGCGGGAGTGGTCAACCTCACGAAGGCGCTCGCGGTCGAGTACCTGCGCCGCAAGGTGCGTGTGAACTGCATCGCGCCGGGTGGCATCGAGACGCCGTTGCAGAGCGCGTTCATGGAGCTTCCCGAGGGCGCGAACCTCAAGGACCTGCGCGCGATCATGACGCCGCTCGGCAACAGCACCCCCGCCGAGATCGCGAACATCGTGGCGTTCGTCGCGTCGGACGACTGTCGTTACATGACCGGGTCGATCGTCTCCGTCGACGGCGGCCTCACCGCGTGAGGGTCGGAGGGTCGAAAGCCACAAGAACGCGGCCGGTCCCATCCCGAGTGCGTCCGTGATGATGGATGACGCGAGATCCGTGTGGGAGCTGATCGATCGACGTGCCGACGCGTCGCCGGATCGGATCATGCTCGTCGACGGCGATCGCAAGACGACGTTCGCGCAGTACCGCGACATGGTCCTCGAAGCGGCCGCGGGATACGCGGCGCTCGGCGTCGGCGAGGACACGAACGTCTCGTGGCAGCTGCCGACGTGGACGGAGTCCGCGGTGCTCGTCGGCGCGCTGTGTCGCCTCGGCGCGGTACAGAACCCGATGCTGCCGATCTACCGCTTCCGCGAGGTGTCGTTCATCACGCAGCAGACGAACTGCAAGCTGCTGATCACGCCGTCGGAATGGAACCGCTTCGACTACGCCGCGCTCGCGCAGCAGGTTGCGGCGGAGCGGCCGGGCCTGCAGACGCTCGTCGCCGACCATTTCAACCCGAGCGGCGATCCCGCGAAGCTGACGCCCGCGTCGACGCCGCCCGACGACCCCGCGGCCGCGCCGGTGCGGTGGATCTTCTACACGTCGGGCACGACCGCCGATCCGAAGGGCGCGCGCCACACCGACCGCTCGGTGATGGCCGCGGCGATCGGCTACGCGAAGAAGACGCACGTCGTCGAGGACGACCTCGCACTCGTCGCCTTCCCGTTCACGCACGTCGGCGGGATCATCATCGGTGTCTTCACGCCGTTGCTCACCGGCTCGACCGCGGTGCTCATGGAGGCGTGGACCGCGGCCGCGTCGACCGAGCTCATCAAGACGCATTCGATGACGCTCGGCAACGGTGCGCCCGCGATCCATGCCGCGCTGCTCGTCGAGGCCCGTAACGACCCCGAGGCGTACCGCACGATCCGCGCCTTCCCGAGCGGCGGATCCGCGAAGCCGCCGCCGTTGCACTACGACCTCATGGAAGCGGTCCCGACGAGCGTGGGCATCACGTCGGGCTACGGGCTCACCGAGATGCCGATCCTCTCGCAGACCGACATCGACGCGTCCGACGACTCGAAGCGTGATGGAGAGGGCACGCCGAACGAAGGCGTCGAGATCCGGCTCGTCGACCGCGAGCTCCGCGAAGTCGCGGCGGGGGAGGAGGGCGAGCTCGTCGCGCGCGGACCGTCGCTCATGCGCGGCTACGTCGACGCGTCGCTCGACGCGGCCGCGTTCACGCCCGACGGCTTCTTCCGCACCGGCGACCTCGCGCGCTTCGATCCGTACGGCGCGGTCGTCATCACCGGCCGGCTCAAGGACGTGATCATCCGCAAGGGCGAGAACGTGAGCGCGAAGGAGGTCGAGGACATGCTCTTCGGCCATCCGAAGGTGACCGACGTCGCGGTCCTCGGCATCGCCGACGCGGAGCGCGGCGAGATGGTGGTCGCGTGCGTCGTGCCCGCCGACCCGAAGGATGCGCCGACGCTGCAGGAGATCTTCCAGTTCTGCAAGGAGTCGGGTCTCATGACGCAGAAGATCCCGGAGCGATTGGAGATCCTCGAGGTCATGCCCCGGAACCCGAGCGGCAAGGTGCCCAAGCACGAGCTGCGAGCGCGGCTGCTCGCGAAGGACTGAGCGGCGCGTGCAGGTCAGCGTCACGATCTCGGGCTTCTCGCGCCTCTTCGACAACGACCTGCGCGCGGTCGTCGACGCCGCGAAGGCCGCGGACGCGGCGGGCGTGCACCAGCTCGTGCTGCCCGACCACGTCGTGATGGGCGCGCGCACCGACCGCTACCCGTTCGGCACGTTCCCGTACGGTCCGCTCGAGCCCTGGCCCGAGCCGATGATCCTGCTCGCCGCGATCGCGGGCGCGACCGAGCGCGTGCGGCTCGGCACCGGCATCCTCATCTCGCCGCTGCGTCCCGCGGTCCTGCTCGCCAAGCTCGCGGCAACCCTCGATCGCGTGTCGAACGGCCGCCTCGACCTCGGTGTCGGCCTCGGCTGGCAGCGCGAGGAGTACCTGGCCGAAGGCATCGCGTTCCGTGAGCGCCCGCAGATGTTCGTCGACCAGCTGCGTGCGTGCGTGGCGCTGTGGACGCAGGAACCGCCGGTGTCGTTCGAGTCGGAGACGGTGTCGTTCCGCGAGATCTGGTGCGAGCCGCGACCGATTCAGGCGGGCGGTGTACCGCTCTCGTTCGGCACCGCGGCGACGCCGGCGATGGTCGACCTCATGGCCGAGCTCGGCGCGGGCTGGTTGCCGATCTATACGACGACGCCCGACGAGCTGCTCGACGGGATCGCACGGCTGCAGGCCGCGTACACGGCCGCGGGTCGCGACCCGAAAACCCTCGAGCTGCGCGAGACGTTGAGGCCTGTGTTCGATGCGAGCGGGCGGCTCGACGGTCCCGCGACCCGCGCCGCGGCCGAGCCGCTCGCGGCGCGCGGGGTCACGAGCGCCAGCGTCGGGCTCGGTCGCAACCTCGCCGACGCGGGCGGTGTCGCACGCTTCCTGGAGGACGTCGGTCGCGCGTTCGCGGAGTGACGCGTTCTCGCGATCCGCTCGTCGCATATCTCTCCACGTTCGTCGTGCTCGGCATCGTGCTGGGCATGCTCGGTCCCGCGCTGCCGAGCCTGCGCCGGCAGGTGCACGCGAGCGTCGGTGCGATCAGCTTCGTGTTCGTCGCGCAGTCGGCGGGCTACCTCGCCGGCGCGGTGATCGGTGGACGCGGCTTCGACCGGGGCCTCGGGCACCGGCTCCTCGGTGGCGCGCTCGCGTGGATGGCGGTCGGCCTGCTGCTCGTGACGCGCGCGGGATCGATCGTCACGCTGTGCGCCGCATTCGCGTTCCTCGGGCTCGCGCTCGGCGTCATCGAGGTCGGGAGCAACACGCTCCTGCTCTGGGCCCGTCATCCCGCGCCCGCGTCGACGATCAACGCGCTGCACTTCCTCTTTGGTGTCGGCGCGTTGCTCTCGCCGTTGCTCGTCAACCGCGCGCTCGCACTGCGGGGCACGGTCCGGCTCGCGTACCTCGGAGCCGCGTGCGTCGCGGTGCTCGCCGCGGCGATCGTCGCGGCGTATCCGTCGCCGCGCGCGGTCGACGTCGAGGAGCACGCGCGCGGCGAGCACGCGCCGCCGCGACTCGTACTTGCAGTCGCGGTGTTCTTCGGCCTCTACGTCGGGATCGAGGTGGGGTTCTCGGGTTGGATCGCGACGTACGCGCAGGCGGTGCACCTCGGTGGCTCCGCGAGCGGCGCCGCGATCACCGCCGTGTTCTGGGCCGCGTTCACGACCGGCCGGCTCGGTGGTGTCGGGCTCGCGGCGCGCGTGCGCACGAGCGTGCTCCTCTTCGCGGGCTGCAGTCTCAGCACCGTTGCGGCCGTCGCGTTCGCCGTCGCGCGGGGCCGCGGCATACCGGTGTGGATCGCGACGATCTTCTTCGCGCTCGGCCTCGCGCCGCAGTTCGCGTCGATGCTCGCGTTCGCGAACGAGCATCTCCCGCTCACCGGCTCGGCGACGTCGTGGTTCATGGTCGCGTCGTCGATCGGCGGGCTGCTCCTGCCCTGGGTGATCGGGCAGCTCCTGTCGGCTTCAGGGAGCGGCGCGCTCGCCCTCGTGATCGTGATCGCGTCGATCGTCACCCTCGCCTGGGTGTTCGTGCTCGACCGCATCCTTCCCGCGACGCCCGCCGCCGTCGCGTCGCCGCCGATCGATTGACGGCCGCGCCACGGGGGTACGGGTGCGGGATTGTGGGAGCCCGGGACCTCGAACAGCTGCGGGTCGAGGCGAGCACGTGCACTGCGTGTGACCTGTACGAGCACGCGACGCAGACCGTCTTCGGTGAAGGTCCGGGCTCGGCCCGCGTGGTGATGATCGGGGAGCAGCCCGGCGACCGCGAGGACGTCGAGGGCCGTCCGTTCGTCGGACCCGCGGGCCGGGTGCTCGACGACGCGCTCGAGGACGCGGGGATCGAGCGGGCCTCGGTGTACCTCACGAACGCGGTGAAGCACTTCAAGTGGACGCCGCGCGGCAAGCGCCGACTGCACCAGAAGCCGAACGGTCGCGAGATCCGTGCGTGCCGGCCGTGGTGGCAGGGCGAGCTCGACGCGATCGGGCCCGAGGTCGTCGTGTGCCTCGGCGCGACCGCGGCGCAGGCCGTGTTCGGGCTCTCGTTCCGGCTCACGCAACATCGCGGGGAATGGCAGTGGATCGGCGACCGCCGCGCGCTGGCGACGATCCACCCGTCCGCGGTGCTGCGCGGCGAGGACGAGCGCGACACGCTCTTCGCCGGTCTCGTGTCCGACCTCCGCCTCGTCGCCGACCTGCTCGGGTCGCAGGCGCCCGGATCGGGGTAGCACGGGCGCATGGACATTGCCGACTTGCTCGGAGACGCGTTCGACCGGGTGCACGGCATCGTGCACGGCGTGGTCGAGGGCCTCGAACCCGACCTGCTCGCGGCCCGACCGGACGAGGACGGCAACTCGATCGCCTGGCTGATCTGGCACCTCACCCGCATCCAGGACGACCACGTCGCGAGTGTCGCGGGACAAGACCAGGTTTGGACCGCTTCCGGATGGTTCGAGCGGTTCCGCCTGCCGCTCGACGCCTCCGACACCGGCTACGGCCACTCGCCGGACGAGGTCGCGGCCGTGCGGGCGGGCGCCGACACGCTGTTGGGCTACTTCGACGAGGTCCACGCAGCGACCGCCCGCTTCGTGGAGGGGCTATCGGCGCGTGACCTCGACGGAATCGTGGACGAGAATTGGGATCCGCCGGTGACGCTGGGTATCAGGCTCGTGAGCGTCATTGCCGACGACCTTCAACATGCCGGGCAGGCCGCGTACGCACGGGGCCTGCTGACCGGAGCGACGTAGCGAAGGAACGCAGTACGACGGTGGAGCACGGCGAGCACTCCAACCCGGACGGCCGGGACCTCGATGATCACCACCGGGCGCAGGCGCACGCGCCGCGGCTGCGGGTGACGATCACCCGCAGCGCCGAGGAGCTCGTCGTCGGGCTCGACGGCGAGCTCGACCTGTACTGCGCGTCCGACGCGCGGTTCCAGATCGACGAGGCCATCGAGCGCGCGGTCGCACACGAGATCGGTCGCATCGTCGTCGACGCGGGTCACCTGCAGTTCTGCGACTCGACCGGCCTGTCGGCGCTGGTGCGCGCGGCCGACGCCGCGGCCACGCGCGACATCACCCTGTTCGTGCGCGAGCTCTCGCCGCCGATGCGCGAGCTCCTGCGCATCACCGGCCTCGACGCGCTCGTAGAGCAGTAATTCTGGTCGCGCTCGCTCCGCTCGCCGCTCCGTGACGCGGGGCGGAAGAAGGCGTGGCCGCCCCTGCTCGCTCCGCTCGCGGGCTCAGCCGCTCACGTTTCCGAGTACATCTAGCGCCGGCTGCGCGCTTCGGTGACGAGGCCGTCGAAGAGACGTTGCTGCGCGGCGTCGTCGGCCGCGGTGTCCTCGGGGTGCCACTGCACGGCGATCATCCACGCGCCGTCGACCTCGGCGCCCTCGATCACGCCGTCGTCGGCCTGCGCGACGATCCGCAGGCCGTCGCCGATGCGGTCGAGCGCCTGGTGGTGATGGCACGAGCACGCGACCCGCTCCGCATCCATCGTCTTCGCGAGCAACGAGCCCGCGACCAGCGTCACGTCGTTCATCGCCGCGCCCTTGGGTGTGCCCGGCCGGCCGTGCGCGCCGACGGCGGGCCGATCGGGCAGGTGCGGGACGAGCGTGCCGCCGAGCGCGACGTTCAGGACCTGGATGCCGCGGCAGATCGCGAGCGCGGGGACGTCGGCGGCGAGCGCGGCCTTCAGCATCGCGATCTCGAACCGGTCGTCGCTCACATCGGTACCGACGATCGTCGCGTGGCGCGTCCCGCCGTACAGCAGCGGGTCGACGTCGGGTCCGCCGAGGAACAGGAGTCCGTCGAGGCGATCGAGCAGGAGGCGCGCGCCGTCGGCCTCGAGCCGGCGGGGCCCGATGACGACGGGCTCGGCGCCGGCGCGCTCGAGCGCCGCGAGGTAGCCGACGCCGACGCCGACCGCAGCGGACGAGCTGATCTTGCCGGCGGCGATCGGGCGTCCCGCGACGCCGATGAGGACGGGGTCGCGGCTCACCACTGGTCGAAGTTCCTCCGCCGTTCCCAGTCGGTCACCGCCCGGTTGAACATCGCCCACTCCTGTTCCGCGGTGTTGAGCAGATGCGCATGCACGTCGGTACCGAACGCCTCGATCGCGATCGCGCTGGTGCGGAACGCGTCGATCGCCTCGACGATGTTCCACGGCACGCGCGCGACGTCGGGAGCGACGTACGCGTTGCCTTCGAAGCGCGCGGGGGGCTCCAGCTCGTTCGTGATGCCGTGCAGGCCCGCGGCGATCGTCGCCGCGAACGCGAGATAAGGATTCGCGTCGGCGCCGGGGATGCGCGACTCGAGTCGGTACGAGTCGCCGTGCCCGACGACGCGGTACCCGCACGTGCGGTTGTCGAGCCCCCACGCGAGCGCGGTCGGTGCCCACGACTCGGGTTGGTAGCGCTTGTACGAGTTCACGGTCGGGGCGAACATCCACGCGAGCTCGCGTCCCGCCGCGATCGAGCCCGCGAGCCAACCGCGGAACACGGGCGAGAAGTGCTGCGCGTCGTCTTCGCTCCACATCAGCGCGCCGCCGCTCTTCGCGTCCCACACACTCGAGTGGATGTGGCACGACGAGCCGACTTCTTCCATCGCGTACTTCGCCATGAACGTGATCGAACGACCGTGCGCGCTCGCGATCTCCTTCGCGCCGTTCTTGTAGATCGCGTGACGATCGGCCATCGTCACCGGGTCGGCGTACTCGAGGTTGATCTCGTGCTGACCCTTGCCGGCCTCGCCCTTCGAGAACTCGACGGGTACGCCCGCGCCGTCGATGCCGTTGCGGATCGCGCGGATGAGGTACTCGTCGCGCGTCGTCTGGAGGATGTGGTAGTCCTCGATGACGTTCGAGTGCGGCGTGAGGTTCGTGTAGTCCTTCGCCGCGGCCTCGTCGGGTGAGTCCTTGAAGAGGAAGAACTCGAGCTCCGACGCCATCATCACCGAGTAGCCGAGCGCCGCCGCGCGCGCGACCTGCCGCTGCAGGATGCGGCGCGGCGACACCTCGATCGGCGCGTTCGTTGTCTCGTCGAAGAGATCGCACACCACGAGCGCGGTGCGCTCGAGCCACGGGATCACGCGGATCGTGTCGAGGTCGGGCCGCAACGCGAAGTCGCCGTAGCCCTTCTCCCAGCTCGCGAACTCGTAACCGGGAAGCACCGTCATCTCCGAGTCGACCGCGAGCAGGTAGTTGCACGCGTGGATGTCGCCGACGCCGGCCTTCATCTGCTCGCACCAGAAGTGACCGGTCACGCGCTTGCCGACGAGTCGACCCTGGAGGTCGGGGAACACGACGAGCACGGTGTCGATGTCGCCGCGGCGCGCGCGGTCCTCGAGCTCGCTCGCGTTCAGCATGCCGGTCGGCTGGACCACTGGGCACCCCCGGGCGGACCGTAGTTGACGGGCTGCCAGGATGCCGCGCCGAAGGCGCTACTCGGGCGTGACGTACGCGGCGGTGATTCCGCCGTCGACGACGAGCGCGGCGCCGGTCATGAACGACGAGTCGTCCGACGCGAGGAAGAGCGCGGCCTTCGCGAGCTCCGACGCCTGCCCGAGTCGACCCATCGGGATGTGCACGAGGCGCCGCGCGCGCCGCTGCGGATCCGACATCAGCTCCGCGAGCAGCGGCGTCTCGATCGGACCGGGACACAACGAGTTGGCGCGAATGCCACTGCGGCCGTACTCGACCGCCATCTCGCGCGTCATCGCGAGCACGCCGCCCTTGCTCGACGTGTACGCGATCTGCGCGGTCGCGGCGCCGACGATCGCGACGAACGACGCGACGTTCACGATCGAACCGCCGCCCGACTCGAGCATCGCCGGGATGCCCGCGCGGCAGCCGAGCCAGACCCCTTTGAGGTTCACCTGCATCACCCGGTCCCAGGTGGCCTCGGGTGTTTCGAGCGTGCCGCCGTCATCGGGCGGAAAGATGCCCGCGTTGTTGTAGAGCACGTGCAGGCCTCGGTACGTCCGCATCGCGGTGGCGACCATGCGCGTGCAGTCGTCGGCGTTCGCGACGTCGGCGGTGACGAACGTGGCTTCGTGGCCGGCGGCGCGGATGTCGGTCGCGACCTGCTCGCCCGCGTCGGTGAGGTCGACGACGACGACCCGCGCCCCCTCGGCGGCGAAGAGCTCGCACGCGACGCGGCCCATGCCGCTCGCGCCGCCGGTGATGAGCGCGACCTTCCCGTCCAGACGTCCCATCGCGCTCACGTTATGCGGCGCCTATGCCGGGTATGTCCGCCGGCCCTCGACGACCTCGCCCTGCAGGCTGTCGGAGCTGCAGTCGACGAGATGGTGGATGTCGGTGTACTCGCCCATGCGGATCGTGATCGGCTCGCCGTTCCCGATGGGGATGTAGAACTTCGGCCGCTTGCCGGTCGCTGCGAGCTCGTCCACATAGCGCCGGCGCGCGGCGACGAGGGCCTTCCAGTCGTTCGTGAAGCCGGTGAGCGCCTCCGCGCCGCTGTGATCGGTCGGGTGGATGGCGCGCAGGCCGTCGACGACCCGGCTCAGCGCCGCGTTCTCCTCGGAGATGCGGTGCACCCGGATGGCAACGGTCGGCGCGCCACCGACTTGCGGGAGCCTCCGGAGGTCGTCGATCGCCGTGCGACACACGGCCGTCGCCGCGCGCTCCGATCGGGCGTCGAGCGGCTCGGGCTTCGGCCGGTGAAAGCCGTACCAGAACGCCCACGCCCAGGCGCCGACGAAGAGCACGAACCCGACGAGGAAGAGACGCTTCCCCCATGTCCAGCCCTTCTTGATCGGCGCCTCGTCCACGTCTCGCATGGTCCCACGCGGTGCCGAGCGGGCCGGGATTCGGCGCTTCGAGGTGGTCCTCGTAAGCTCCGCGGCCGATGGAGCTGCGGTACTCGGAGTCGGAGGAGCAGTTCCGCGCGCAGCTGCGCGAGTGGCTCGAGGCGACGCTGCCCACGCTGTCGCCGGAGCCCGGGCGCGAAGCGTGGCCCGAGCGCCGCACGTGGGACACCGACTGGCAGCGGCGGCTGTTCGACGCCGGGTACGCGGGGCTCGCGTGGCCGAGTGAGTTCGGCGGTCGGGGCGCGTCGCCGACCGAGCAGCTCGTGTTCCTCGAGGAGACGACCCGCGCCCGTGCCCCCTACGTCGGCGTGAACTTCGTCGGCACCCTGCACGCCGGCCCGACGCTCATCGCCGAGGGCACCGACGAGCAGAAGTCGGCGCACCTGCCGCGCATCCTGCGCGGCGACGAGGTCTGGTGCCAGGGCTTCTCCGAGCCCGGCGCGGGCTCGGACCTCGCGTCGCTCCGCACCCGCGCCGATCGCGACGGCGACGACTACGTCCTCAACGGCCAGAAGATCTGGTGCTCGTTCGGACAGATCGCCGACTTCGGCGAGTTCCTCGTCCGCACCGATCCGAACGCGCCGAAGCACAAAGGCATCTCGTGGCTCATCCTGCCGATGGACACGCCCGGCATCGACGTCCGGCCGTTGCGCACGGTGCTCGGCTCGTCGGAGTTCTCGGAGGTCTTCCTCAACGACGTGCGCGTGCCGGTCGGCAATCGCGTGGGCGCGGAGAACGACGGCTGGCGCGTGACGAACGTGACGTTGTCGTTCGAGCGGGGCACCGCGTTCGTCAGCGAGCTCGTCGACAGTCTGCGACTCGTCGAAGACGTCGCGCCGCTCGTCACCGACCCCGCGTACCGACGCGAGCTCGGTCGCTGCGCCGCCGAGTTCGACGGGTTGTGGGCGCTCACGAAACGTTCGATCTCGCAGGCCGTGCGCCACGGCGCGCCCGGCGCGGGCGCGATGGTCACCAAGCTCGCGTACTCCGAAGCGCGCCAGCGTTTCGGTGAGCTGTGCCTGCGCGTGCTCGACCGAGGTGCGCTCGCGATCGACGGCAACGAGCTGGTCGAGGAGCGGCTGCGAACCTTGGCGCTCACGATCGCGGCGGGCGCGTCGCAGATCCAGCGCAACATCGTGTCGGAGCGGGTGCTCGGGCTGCCGCGGGAGCCGCGCTGATGGACCTCGAGCTGTCCGACGACCAGGTCGCGCTGCGCGACGGCATCGCCTCGTTGCTCGCGGGCCGCTTCGGTTCCGATCGCATCCGCGCCGGCTTCGATCGCGTGATGTGGGACGAGCTCGCGGCGGCGGGCGTGTTCTCGCTCGGCGCCGACGGATTCGGTTGGGCCGATCGCGTCGTCGTGTTCGAGGAGCTCGGGCGCGCGTGCGTGCCGGGCCCGTTGGTCGCGGGCAGCCTCGCGCACGGGTCGGTCGAGGGGATCGTCGGCGGCGTCGACCGCGCCGCGGCCGGCGAGGTCGCGATGGTCGAGCATCTCGACGCGCTCGACCGTGTGCTCGTGCTCGACGACGACGGGATCGCGGCCGTCGATGCTGCTGCGGTCGACGGCGATCCGTCGCCGTGGCCGCTCGATCCGCTCACGCCGGTGACGCGTGTCGCATCGTTGCCGGCGGGGGAGCGGATCGGCGACGCCGCGCTCGCTCGTGACTGGCGCCGACAGGGCTCGGTGCTCACGGCCGCGTTCGCGCTCGGACTCGCGACGCGCGGCACCGAGCTCGCCGTGGAGTACGCGAAGGGGCGCGAGCAGTTCGACCGCCCGATCGGCTCGTTCCAGGCGATCAAGCACCTGCTCGCCGACATGCTCGTGCGCGCCGAGGTCGCACGCGCGGCCGTGTACTCGGCGGGCGCGCACCTCGACGATCCGGAGCTTCCGGGACTCGACCGTTCGATCGCGACCGCGAAGGTGCTCGCGTGCGAGGCCGCGATCGTCAACGGCAAGTCGGCGACCCAGGTGTACGGCGGCATGGGCTTCACCTGGGAGGTCGACGTGCACCTCTATCTCAAGCGCGCGTGGGTGCTCGACACGCACTTCGGCTCGGTCGAGCACTGCTCCGACGCGATCGCGAAGTCGCTTCCTTCGCGGTGAGCCTCGAGGTCGGCTCCTGACCGACGCGCCGGCCGGCGGAAGTCGGGAGCGTCCGTCCGTGACCGCCGACGTCGCGATCCGCCGCTGTGTCGCGGACGACGCGGCGCCGCTCGCGGCGATGTACGCGGCCGACCGCGACGACCCCACACTCGGCGCGTCGCCGTCCGTGTTCTTCACACCCGACGGTCAGCGCGACCGCATCAACCGAATCTGGCCCGAGCACGACTGCGTCGGGTTCGTTGCCGTGCGCGGCGACGACCTCGTGGGACTGTTCGTGCTCGAGGACATCGTGCAACGGTCGGCCGTCGTCGGCTACTACGTCGCGGGCGCCGCACGCGGCGGTGGCGTCGCGACGACGGCGCTCGGCGCGCTCGTGCGGGTGGCGCGCGACGAGCTCGGGCTCGACCGTCTCGTTGCCGACATCGCGCCGGACAACGTCGCCTCGCGGTGTGTCGTCGAGCAAAATGACTTCGTCGCGACCGGTGCGGTCGTCGTCGATGGTGCGACGTTCGATCGGTTCGTCGTTCGTTTGAGCCGGTGGGAGCCGGTGGGAGCGCCGCCGGAGCCGGGCCAAGGCTGACGGTAATGTCAGGTTCCATGAGCGAGACGGAACGCACGACGATCAACGCGCAGCTGGCGGCGCGAGTGGCCGCCGATCCCGACGGCCTCTACCTCGACTTCATGGGCGACGCCTACTCGGCCCGCCGCATCGACGAGGAGGCCGGCCGGCTCGCAGCGGCGCTCGCGGGGCTCGGCGTGCGGCGCGGCGACCGCGTCGCGAGCCTGCTGGAGAACGGACCCGAGCAGGTGCTCGCGTTCTTCGCGACGCTGCGGCTCGGCGCGATCGCGGTGCCGGTGAACAACGCGTACAAGGGCGAGTTCCTCCGCCACCAACTCTCCGACTGCGAAGCGCGCGTCCTCATCGTGCAGGGCGACTTCGCGAGCCGCGTCACGGAGATCGTGGGTGTGGTGCCGTCGCTCGAGGCGGTGGTCGTCGTCGGCGAGCCCGATGTCGCGATCGACCGTTTCGCGTTCCACGATTACGAGAAGCTGCTCGCGGGCGCGCGCTCGAGCGCCGACGCCGTCGACGTGAACCCGTCGGATCTCGCGTGCCTCATCTACACCGCGGGCACGACCGGTCCGTCGAAGGGCTGCATGCTCAGCCACAACTACATCGTGTGCATGGCGGGCCAGATCGCGCGCGCGTGGCAGCGCACGGCCGACGACGTCGTGTGGACGCCGCTGCCGCTGTTCCACCTCAACGCGATCTCGATCGCAGTCGTCGGCACGCTCTCGATCGGTGGATCGGCGAGCATCGGGCGCCGGTTCTCGGTGTCGGGCTTCTGGCCCGAGATCAAGCGCAGCAAGGCGACGATCGCGTCGATGCTCGGCTCGCTCGCGATCCTCATCGCGAATGCCGACGACCATGCCGACACCGCGGGGCACACGTTGCGCGTGTGCGCGGCCGCACCGATGCCTCCCGACATCGACCGCATCTGGCGCGAGCGCTTCGGCTGTGCGACGTTCAGCGGCGGCTTCGGTCTCACCGAGGCTTCGTTGCTCGCCGCGCTCCCGCCGGGAGTCGAGAACCGGCCCGGCGCGGCGGGGATCGTGAACTCGATCGAGCTCGACATCGCGCTGCTCGACGACGACGACGTGCCCGTGGCCGTCGGCGAATCCGGCGAGATCTGCTGCCGCCCACGCATCCCCGACGCGATGTTCGCGGGTTACTGGAACCGGCCGACCGACAGCCTCGCGGTGTTCCGCAATCTCTGGTTCCACAGCGGCGACCTCGGCCGCGTCGACGACGACGGCTTCCTCTACTTCGTCGACCGCAAGAAGGACGCGCTCCGACGACGGGGCGAGAACATCTCCAGCTTCGAGATGGAGAAGACGTTCTTCGGTCATCCCGCGATCAAGGACGTCGCGGTGCACGCGGCGCCGAGCGACATGGGCGAGGACGAGGTGAAGGTCACCGCGGTGTTGCAGCCCGACGCGGAGCTGAGCGCGGAGGACCTCTGCCGTTGGGCCGCCGAGCGGGTGCCGTACTTCGCGATCCCGCGCTACATCGAGTTCCGCGACGACCTGCCCCGCAACCCGGTCGGCCGCGTGCTGAAGTACGAGCTGCGGGCCGAGGGCGTCACCGCGAGCACGTGGGACCGCGAGGCCGCGGGCGTCACGTTCGAGCGCCGCTGAGCCTTCTGGTCGGGCTCGCAAGCTTCGCCCTCGCGGACGCCTCAGGCTCCACGTCGGGCGGCTCGTGAAGCGACCCGCCCGTTCCCGCGGAGAAGACGCTCAGCTCTGCTTCCGCACCTTCCAGATCTGCTCGGCCGGCCAGCGCCGCGCCCAGCGGTAGGGCACGTAGTCGGCGAAGGTCGTGGTCGCGCCCTTGGGCGCGCGCAGCTCGATCAGGTCTTCGGGCACGAGGCCGTGCGCGTGGAAGCGGCGCAGCCACTCGCCGGTCGGCACGCAGAAGTCGGAGGTGCCGTCGTCGCCACTCCACTCGCGACGTCCGAACGCGCGGTTGCGCAGACGGCGGGTCTGGCGATCGCGCACCTCGTCGTAGGTGAAATAGACGAGCGGGGTCGCGGCGGAGAACGCGAGCAGCCCGCCCGGCCGTAACAGCCGCGCGACTTCGGGAACCGATTGCGCGGGATCGCAGAAGCTCATCGCGCCGTGATCGCAGAACACGATGTCGAAGGATTGGTCCGCGATCGGTACCGCGGTTGCACTCGCGAGCAACAACGAAACCGCAACACCCGCGTGATCGACCGCGTCGCGCGCGTGCGTGAGCTGCGCGCGCGACTGATCGACGCCGGTCGTGCGCGCACCGTCGGCCGCGAGTGCGACCGACCACTGCGCGGCACCGCAGCCGAGCTCGAGCACGTCGCGACCCTCGATGTCGCCGAGCACGTGCAGCTCGTCCTCGGGGATGCGCCACACGCCCCACGCGCGCGCGGTGTGCTGCAGACGACCGCCGTGACGATCCTGATACGCGTCCGCGTCCTTGTCCCAGAACTGCCGGTTCCTTCGCTCCGCGTCCACTGACATCAATCTAGGAGTTCGGAGGGATACGCTCGCCGGAGCTTGGACGCGCTGAGGGTTCGCAGTCGACAACGGGGGGTCGGCAATGCACCGATGCGAGGTGGCGTTCTGTGTGATCGGAGTGGGCGTGTGGCTCGTCGCGCAGACACTCGTCGCGCTCGTCGTGTACGCGCTGCTCGCGATTCCGATCGCGGTGCTCTTCGTGTTCGACGCGCTCGCAACGCCGCGCGACACGCGTTCGACGTTGCAGCTCGTACCGCCCGCACCGCCGCGCCAACCGTTCGCGGTACCGCTGTCGGCGCGGCGCGCGGCCTGACGGTTCAGGCCGTAACGGTCAGCTCCGTCACGGTGACGGGGCCCTGGGGCGCAGCCTTCCGGCCCTTGCTCTGGACCGACACGTCGTGATCGCCGGCCTCGGCGCGCAACGCGCCGACGGTGCACTGCTCGCGCGGTCGCACTGAGAACGGGTCGTACTGGAAGAACTCCATCGCGTTCTTGTGCGTCATCTTGTCGATCTCGTCGTCGGTGACGTCCGACAGCGCGAAGTGCGCGGTGAGCACCTCGGGCGCGTTCGGCCAGATCGCGTCCGAGTGCGGGTAGTCGGTCTCGATGCAGATGCGATCGGCGCCGATCTCGCGCGCGTGGCGCGCGCCGAACTCGTCCTCGATGAAGCACAGGATGATGTGCTCCATGAAGACCTCGCTCGGCAGCTTCGTGCCGAAGTCGGAACCGGTCCACGCCTTGTGCGTCAGGTACGAGTGGTCGAGGCGCTCGAGGAAGTAGGGGATCCAGCCGATCCCGCCTTCCGACAATGCGACCGTGACGTCGGGGAACTTCTTGAACACCGGCGAGTGAATGATGTCGGCCGCGGCCTGCACGATGTTCATCGGCTGCAACGTGATCATCACGTCGATCGGCGCGTTCGGCGCGGTGACGGCGAGCTGCCCCGACGACCCGATGTGCATGCACACGACGGTGTGCTCGTCGGAGCACGCGCGCCACACCGGGTCCCAGTGGTCCTCGTGCAGGCTCGGGAGTCCGAGCGGGACCGGGTTCTCCGGGAACGTGATCGCGTGGCAACCCTTCTTCGCGACGCGCCGCACTTCCTTCGCGATCGCCTCGGGATCCCAGATCGGTGGCACCGCGAGCGGGATGAAGCGGCCGGGCGCGGCGCCGCACCAGTCCTCGATGTGCCAGTCGTTGTACGCGAGGTTCAACGCGAGCGCGGCGTCCTTGTCGTCCATCGCGCCGAACAGGCGACCCGCGAAACCGGGGAGCGACGGGAAGTTGAGTGAGCCGAGCAGGCCGTTCGCGTTCATGTCGCGCACGCGCTCGTCGACGTTGTAGCAACCGGGCCGCAGCTCGTCGAACGACGTCGGGTCGATGCCGTACTCCTCGCGCGGCCGGCCCGCGACTGCGTTCAATCCGACGTTCGGGATCTCGAAGTCGAGGAAGTGCCAGCGGTCGGTGCCGTCGGCTTCGTGCTCGACGTGCGGCGCGATGTCGCGGTACTTGGCGGGCAGGTGCCGCTCGAAGACGTCGGGCGGCTCGACCACATGGTCGTCGACGCTCACCAGGATCATGTCGTCGAGCTTCATGGCGTCACCTTTCCTGCGTTGTGCTCACCGCATCGTAGGAGCCGCAATCGGGGCCCTCACTCCACGTCGGCGAGGAGCACGTCGGTCCGTACCTGCCCGTCGACCTGCGGATAGCCGACGAACACGAGTGAGTCGCCGTCGCCGCTGAGCCGGGGCGCGAACGCGTTCAGGTCGCTGAAGACGGCCGCCGGGCCGGGTCCGACCACGTACACCGCGTTGGCCGACTGGAACGCGACCGTCTGGCCGTCGGCGCTGATGGTCGGCGCCTCGCCGCCCTGCGAGAGCTGCAACCCGGTTCCGTCGACCGAGACGAGCGCGGTGGTGCCCCCAACCATGTCGTGCACGAACACGTCGGTGTTGTGGTTCGTGTCACCGGTGACGAGGTTGTTCGACGCGGACTGGAACGCGACGTACCGACCGTCTTGGCTCAGCGCCGGGAAGTCGCTGAAGCCGTTCCCGAGCGTGCCGCCGGTACTCGTGCTCGCGATCGCGTCGGCTGCAGTCGCGACCGTGTACACGTGGATCTGTTGGTCGGCACCGCGGTACGCGACCGTCGAGCCGTCGGGGCTCAGCGTCGGGTGGTCGGCGGAGTCGTCGTCGGTGATCGTCGTGGTCGCGCCCGTGGCCGTGGTGCGGAGGAGGAGGCGCCCGACCGACTCGTCGCGGTACGTCATGAGCCCGCCGTCACCGTCGAACGACACCGGCTCGGTGAACTTCGGCAACGACGTGCGCGTATTGGCCACGCGGTCGTACACGATCGTGCTGCCGCTGTTGCTCCACGACAGGTAGTGCGCGTCGCTGCTCATCGCGAGCGCGGTGATGGCGGTGTTGCGCCCACTCACGCTGTCGAGCTCGACGATGGTTCCGGCGAGGCGATCGCGCAGGAACACACCGCCCGAGTCGTGACGCGGTCCGCCGTGCCCGGTGTTGTAGGTGAACGCGACGTAGCGACCGTCGGTGCTCACCACCGCGTCGTTCGCGCCGTGCCCGCCGCCGGGCGGGTTGCCGACGAGCTCGATCACGGTGCCGGGATCGTCGTTGACGATCGTGCCGGTCCCGAACGTGTGGTCGTGCACGACGCCGGTGCCACTGGCGAGAACGGCGCGGAAGGTCTCGTCGTGCTCGGGCGTCGTGTCGCCCTTGATGTCGACGGTGAGCGGCTGCGTCGTGGTTCCCGCGGGGAACTGGAGCGTGCGGGTCTGGTTGACGAAGTCGGCGCCCGCGAGCGCGGTGCCGGACACGAGCTTGATCACCGCGCTCGTGGCGCGACCGGACGGGGCGCTCAGCGTCACGGTGAACGTCATCGGCGTCGTGCCGCTGTTGCCCTCGACCACCGACGGACTGTCGATCGACACGGTCGGGGTCGGGTCGTCGTCGCGGATCGTTCCGGTTGCCGCGCCGTCGATGATCGTCGCGCCGACCGCGTTCGACAGTGTGATCGTGAACGTCTTGTTCGGCTCGTCGAGCGTGTCGTGCACGAGCGGGATGTCGATCTCGCCGCTCGTCGCGCCCGCGGGGATCTCGAGCACACCGATCGCGCCGTGGTAGTCGACGCCGGAGATCGCGGTGCCGTTGGTGGTCTGGTACTGCACGTAGACCGGGTCGGTCGACGCGGGGGTGAGCGTCACTGCGAACGGCATCGGTCCCGCGTCCTCCAGCTGCTTCGCGTCGGCGATATTCAGCTGGTACTGCGGGTCGTCGTTCACGATCGTGCCGATTCCGGTGCCGCCGCCGATCGTCGCGGCAACGGGATTCGACAGCACGACCGACATCGTCTCGTCGGGTTCGTACTGGTGATCGCCGATCACGGGCACGTCGACCGACTGGCCCGTGACGCCGGGTGCGAATGTGAACGTGCCGGATTCGCTCGTGTAATCGCCCGGCGCGGACGCGGTGCCGTTCGCGGTCGCGTAGTCGACGGTCGCGGTGACGGCGAGCGGAGATGCGAGCGTCACCGTGAAGTGCAGCTCGTTCGTGTCGCCGGGGTTGCCCTCGTTCGTCGATGCGTCCGACACCGACAGCGCAGGCTCGGCGAGCGCTTCGCAGTTCGAGATCGGCCCGATGCCCGCGCCCTGCACGCACGTGTCGACTCCGGCGCCGCCGTCGAGCGTGTCGTTGTCGTCGCCGCCCTCGAGGGTGTCGTCGCCGGGACCGCCGATCAGCGTGTCGTTGCCACCCTCGCCGGTGATGACGTCGTTGCCGCCGAGTCCGCAGATGACGTCGTCGCCCGGCGTGCCGTCGAGCACATCAGGGCCCGGCGTGCCGGTGATCGTGCACGCCGGCGTCGCGGTGCGCGCCCTCGGCGCGGCCGCGCCGCGCCCGGCCACCGAGAACACCGTCAACAGCGCGACGCCGACCGCCGCGCCCACCCGTGACCTTCGCATCCCCGGTACCCCCGCGTCGCCCGACCGCCCTCCGCGGGGCGCACGCTACGACGCGTAGCAGTTGAACATCCAGCGCACGCCGAAGCGGTCGAGGCACACGCCCCAGTAGGCGCCCCACGGCATGTCGGCGAGCCCGTTCGCGTCGCGGTCGCCCTCGGACAGGGCGGCGTAGAGGCGGTCGGTCTCGGCGCGGGTGTCGGGCTCGAGCTCGATCGTCACGTTGTTGCCGACGGTGAGCGAGTGGCCCATCGAGCGCAGGATGTCGCTGCCCATGATCACGTGACCGTCGACGATCGGCAGCTGCACGTTGGCGACGAGCTTCTGCTCGGCGTCGGAGATCGCGGGCATCCCGGGACCGGTCGGCATGTCACCGATGCGGGTGATGCCGATGATCTCGCTGCCGAAGGTCTTCGCGTAGAACTCGAACGCGGCTTCGGCCTGACCGTCGAAGTTCAGGTACGTGCCGACCTTGCTCATCGTGGTTCCTCTCGTCGTCCACCGTGTTGGGTTCGACGGCGCGGCGCGCCGGAACTCACCGGTCGTATCTCAGCCGCGCAGGATCGCTCCTGGGCACGCGCCGGTGTGCTCGCCCTCGTGCAGCAGCTCCTCGCCGTTCACGATCACCGACACGTAGCCGGTCGCGTCGCACACGTAGCGACCCGAACCCGCGGGGAAGTCGCGCACGTAGCGCGGCGAGTCCGGAGTCGCGAGGCGATCACGATCGATGAGCAGCACGTCGGCGGCCATGCCCGGCGCGAGCGTGCCGCGATCGGTGAGGCCCTGGGTCGCCGCGGGCGCCGAAGTCAGGCGCGCGACCGCGGCTTCGAACGTGAGGAAGTCGGGAGTCCACTCGGTGAGGAGACGGGTGGTGAAGTCGGCACCGCAGAACGACAGAAGGTGCGCGCCGCCGTCGCTGCTGCCCGCCATCACGAGAGGTTCCGCGACGATCTGCTCGGTCGCCGACTTGCGCGTCGCGTTGTGCGGTGCGGCGAGCACGAACTGGGTCGCGAGGTTCTCGGCGAGCGAGAGGTCGAGGAAGGCGTCGAGCGGATCCGCGTTCCACTGCTCGGCGATCTCGCTGACGCTCATGTCGAGATACCGCTCGTGCTCGGCGTCGACGACCGACTCGACGCGCAGCGCCTGCCACACGAACACGAAGCTGCGACCGCGCGGGTCGGCGATCTCGGCGCGCATGCGGTCGCGCAGCGCGGGATCCTTCAACCGGGACGAACGCTCCGGCTCGCGCAGCGTGAGGGTGTCGCGGAAGCTCGGCATCTCGTCGAAGAGGAACGTCGTGTCGAGCGAGAAGTGCGCACCCTGACGGTTCGACGCGAACATCGGGTGGACCGCGAGCCCTTCGGCGGCGGCTTCGCGCGCGAACTCCAGGCTGCGCGACCAGCCGTCGGGTGCGTGGGGCATCTGCGTCAGCGTGTTGAGGTGCACGGGCCGGCCCGACGTGCGCGCGAGATCCAGGATGAGGCGACGATCGTCGTCGTCGTAGCCGGTGAGGAACGTGCGGGGGATGAACTCGATCGCGCCGCGGTCGAACTCGGCGAGCACCGACGCGAGCGCGACGAGCTCCATCGGCGCGGCGTGGTTCGACGGCACACCCCGCCCGTCGTGCGCGACGTGGAGGTCGAGCTGTGACGACGTGAAGCCGTACGCGCCGTCGTTGAGTGCCTCTCGGAGCAGCGCCTGCATCTCGTGGATCTCGTGCGGGTTCGCGTGGCGTTCGGACGCGTCGTCGCCCATCACGTAGCGGCGCAGCGCGCAATGGCCGACGTTGGCCGCGACGTTCACCCCGACGCGGCCCTCGAGCCCGTCGAGGAAGTCGCCGAGCGTTCCGCCGCGGAAGTCGACGCCTTCGGCGAGCGCGTCGGCCGACATGCCCTCGACCCGGCTCAGCATCAGCATGAGCCACTCGACGTCGTCGGGCTTCGCGGGCGCGAGCGTGAAGCCGCAGTTGCCGGTGAAGAGCGTGGTGATGCCGTGCCACGACGCAGGCGATGCGGTCGGGTCCCAGTGCAGCTGCGCGTCGTAGTGCGTGTGGACGTCGATGAATCCGGGTGTCACCGTGAGGCCGTCGGCGTCGACGACGCGCGCCGCGTCACGGGTGTCGTCGACGCGACCGATCGCGGCGATGCGACCGTCGCGGATCGCGACGTCGGCGGTGCGCGCGGGCGCGCCCGTCCCGTCGACGACCGACCCACCGCGAATGACGAGGTCGAGCGGCGCCATGTTCATGCGGCTCCGATCTCCGGCGCTCGATCCAGACCGTGCGCCGCGTGGTCGTGCGTGACCGCGCCTGCGATCTCCGCCTGGCTGTTCATGCGGCTCCGATCTGCGGCGCTCGATCCGGACGGTGCGCCGCGTGGTCGTGGGTGACCGCGCCTGCGATCTGCGCCTGGCTGCTCACGCGGCTCCGATCTCCGGCGCTCGATCCAGACCGTGCGCCGCGTGGTCGTGGGTGACCGCGCCTGCGATCTGCGCCTGGCTGTTCATGCGGCTCCGATCTGCGGCGCTCGATCCAGACCGCGCCTGGCTGCTCACGCGGCCGACGGGGAGAGGCCGTACATCGCGAGCGCGTTGCGACCGAGGAGACCGGCGCGCGCGACGGGTTCCATGTGCTCGGTGTTCTCGCGCAGCTCGTCGACGACTCCCGGATACTTCGCGTCGCTGTGCGGGAAGTCGGACGCCCACACGAAACGGTCGCCGCCCACGAGCTCGGCGAGCAGCGGCGCAGTTCGTTCGCCGGGATCGAAGCTGATCCAGCACTGGCGCTGGAAGTACTCGCGCGGTGTGAGCGACAGCGTCGGCGTGGCCCACCCGTAGCTCTCGAGGAACTCGTCGAGCCGGTCCATCCAGTGCGCGATCCATCCGCCGCCGCACTCGAGCACGACGACCTGCAGGTTCGGGTGGCGTTCCAGCACCCCGCCGTACACGAGGTTCGACAGCGTCATCTCCTGATCGAAGAGCAGGATCAGCGCGTGGTGCGTGCCCGGTGCCATGAGGTGACCCATCTGGCGAGACGCGCCCGGCATGTCGGCGAGGCCCGCGGGGTGGAAGGCGAGCGGGAGGTTCGTCTCCTCGAGCGCCTCCCACACCGGCGTGTACACGGGATGGTGCAGCGGGCGGTCGTGGTACGCGTTCGGGCGCGCGAATCCGGCGCGCAGACCCATGCCCGCGATGCGGCGCGCCTCGTCGGCGGCGCGCTTCGGATCCTGGAGGGGGAGCGCGCCGGTGCCGACGAGCCGGTCGGGCGCGGTCGCGCACCACTCCGCGACCCAGTCGTTGTAGACCCGGCACGACGCGACCGCGAGGTCGGCGTCCTGGATCGCGCCGAGCTTCAACCCGAGCCCGGGGTACATCACCGCGACGTCGATGCCCTCGGAGTCGAGCACCTTCACGCGTTCGCGCGCGTCGAAGCCCGCGGGGTTGATCGACTCGTAGTGCCGGCCGCGACCGAAGTCGTCGAAGCTCTCGCCCGCGTTGCCGAGGCCGACGAGGCCGCGGTCGGTGGCCATGCCGTCCTCGACCCAGCATTCGTCGTAGCCGGTCGCCTCGTTCCAACGCAGCCGGATGCCGCGGTCGCGCATGCCTTCGGGCAGGTTGCGCTCCCAGAGGTCGGCGGGTTCGCAGAGGTGACCGTCGGCGTCGACGACGATCTCGCGATTCGAGTCGGGCGCAGAACCGCTCATGGATCCCCCCGGAAGTCGTGGCGCGGTACTCACGGGTCGACTCCGGCTCGAGGTTCCGAGCCGTGCATCTTCCTGAAGCTCCGGCTCCGCTCGCCTACGTCTCCTTCTGACGGTACTCCCGCGCGCCGTCTGGCCGCCTTCGGAGAGCCGCCGGTACTGTCGCCGCCCATCCGTTGCCGCGGCCGAAGGCGCGAACGAAGTGAGCGTCGAGGCTCGCCAGCGAGCGTGCGAGTCCGCGACCCGGAGGGGAGCGGGCGAAGGAGCGAGCGAGACAGCATGAGAAACGTCTGCATCGTGGGCGTCGGACTGTCCGACGGGCCGGTCACCCCCAACCTTTCGCCGACGATGTTGATCGCGCAGTCGTTCAAGCGCGCGCTCGACGACGCGGGACTCGCGAAGGGCGAGATCGAAGGCATCGCGTCGGCCGGTTACGGCGGCATGCACGACGTCGCGGTCGCGGAGTATCTCGGAATCCAACCGCGCTGGCTCGAGTCGACGTCGGTCGGCGGATCGTCGTTCGAGTTCCACGCGCAGCACGCGTTCCGCGCGATCCAGGCCGGCGAGGTCGACACCGTCGCCATCTGCTACGGCAACAACCAGCTGTCGGCCAGCGGCCGCACCCTTGGGACCGGCGGCGGTGCGCGCGGTGGTGGCGGCACGATGCCGGGCCCGATGCGCTACGAGTTCCCGACCGGGCTCACGCTCGTCGGCGCGTACGCGATGGCCGCGCAGCGGCACATGCACCAGTACGGCACGAAGCCCGAGCAGCTCGCGTCGATCGCGGTTCAGATGCGCGAGCACGCCGGTCGCAACCCGACGGCGATGTACCGCGACCCGATCACCGTCGACGACGTGATGAGCTCGCGGCTCGTCGCCGACCCGCTGCACAAGCTCGACTGTTGCGTCATCTCCGACGGCGGCTGCTGCATCATCCTGACGACGGAAGATCGCGCGCGGTCGCTGCAACACCGTCCCGTGTACGTGCGCGGCGCGGCCGGGGGATCGACGCACCACTCGATCCAGGCGATGGCCGACATGACGACGACCGCGGCCGCGGTGTGCGGACCGAAGGCGTTCGCCGACGCGGGCATCACGCCCGCCGACGTCGACGTGTTCCAGATGTACGACTCGTTCACGTACACCGTGCTCGTCGTGCTCGAAGACCTCGGGTTCGCCCCGAAGGGTGAAGGCGGTGCGTTCGTGGCCGACGGCAATCTCCGACTCGGCGGCGCGCTCCCGACCAACACCGACGGCGGCGGTCTGTCGTCGACGCACCCGGGGATGCGCGGCCTGTACCTGCTCTGCGAGGGGACGCGGCAGCTGCGGGGCGAGGGCGGCGACAGTCAGGTCGAAGGTGCGGAGATCGCGGTGTGCAGCGGCAGCGGCGGTTGGCTCTCGACGCAGGGAACCGTCGTGCTCGGGACGGAGCCCCTATGAGTGGCACGAGCGGCGAGTGGGGCGAGCGAGCGACCTCGGTTGCTCCCACGCGCGCCACGGAGCCGCGAGCGAAGCGAGCGCGACCATGAGTTGGGAAGGCGAGACGCCGAAGTATCTGGTGCCGCATCCGAACGAAGAGGATGCGGAGTTCTGGCAGGGCGCGCGGCGGGGCGAGCTGCGCATCCAGCGCTGCACGACGTGCGGACTGCATCAGCACTACGCGCGGATGCTGTGCATCCACTGCGGCGCCGACACGTTGGAGTGGGTCACGGCGAGCGGCCAAGGGACCGTGTACTCGTTCACGGTGATCCGCCAGAACGGGGTGCCGCCGTTCAAGGAGCGGGTGCCGTTCGTCGTCGCCGCGGTCGACCTCGACGAAGCGGGCGCGCGCGTGCTCGCCGCGATGCCCGACGTCGCGCCCGAACAGGCGCAGGTCGGCATGCGCGTGCACGCGACATTCCGGCTAGCGTCGGACGAGCTCGGCTTCGTCGACTTCGCGGCGTCGTGACCGCCGGCGAGCGCGCCGAGCGCCCGCTCGCCATCGACGGCCGGGCGCTCGGTTCTCGCGGCGCGCGCACGCGGCAGCGGCTGCTCGACGCGACGGCGGTGCTGCTCGAGAACCACGGGATCCGCGACCTGCGGGTCGTCGACATCGCACGTGCCGTCGAGACGTCGCCCGCGACCTTCTACCAATACTTCCGTGACGTCGAGGAAGCCGTGCTCGCGCTCGCCGGCGAGGTGGGCGAGTCGACCGCACCGCTGCTCGACCTGCTCGAAGGACCGTGGGATCCCGACGGCGCGCTCGCGTCGGCGCGCCGGCTCGTCGAAGGCTGGCTCGATCTGTGGGACGCCAATCGCGCGGTGCTGCGCACGCGCAACCTCGCCGCGCAGGAGGGCGACCGCCGCTTTCGCGACGTCCGCAACGGCATGCTCGCGCCGTTCACCGTGGGACTCGCCGATCACGTGCGTGCCGCGCAGGGCGCGGGTCGTGTCGCGCCGGAGATCAGCGCGGCCGCGGCCGGTGCGGGGATGGTCGCGTTGCTCGAGCGCATGGCCGCGTTCCACATCGACCTCGAACCCCTCGGCATCGCGCGCGATCAGCTCGTCGAGACGACCGCGCGCATCATCACCCAGACCGTCACCGGGGGTTAGTGGTACTGCGTTACCGGCGTATAGCCGGGTAACGCAGTACCACTAGGAACGGCGGGGCTCCACGACGACTTCGAGCTCGCGGTCGAAGACCTTCTCGAACAGGTCGCGCCGGCGGCGGGTCGCCCAGAGCTCGAGCTCGGCGTCGTCGACCGCGCGCACGCGCAGGAGTACGAGGTTGTCGGTGACCTGCGCGGTGATCTGTTGCACCGCACCGCGGCGGCCACGGTCGAGCCCGTCGGCGACACGCAGGATCGCGGCGAGCTTGCGCACGCGCTCGCGATCACGACTCGACAGCGCGCCGAACAGCGGCTCCGACGGCTTCGGATCACCGCGGCGGTGATGGCGCACGAGCGCGGCGAGGAACGTCACCTCGTCGGGTGAGAAGCCGCGCAGGCGCGCGTGCTCGACGAGGTACGCCGCGTGACGATGGTGCCCGTGCTGCGACACGTGCTGCCCGATGTCGTGCAGGAGCACCGCGTACTCGAGCAGCTCGCGGTCGTCGGCGCCGAGCCCGTGGAGCTCGCGCAGCTCGTCGAACAGCTCGAGTGCGACGCGCGCGACCTGGCGTGTGTGCTCCGGCGCGGACTGGCAGCGGCGCGCGAGCGACGCGACCGCCGCGCGTCGGAGCGCGCGCGGGTCGTCGGACCAGTCGTCGGGATCGTGATGACCGACTGCGTCGAGAATGATCCCTTCGCGCAGCGCCCACTCGCTGATCGTGATGCGGTCGAAGTCGAACACTTCCATCGCGACCGCGAGGAACGTGGAGCCGGCGACGACGAGCTCGAACCGCTTCTCCTCGAGTCCGGGCAGGTCGCGGCGGTCGGCGAGCTTGCTCTTCACGATGCGCTGGTGCACGGGCAGGAAGTCGGCGCGCGTCATCGAGAGCTGGTTGCGCGAGCGCGGTTCCTCACCGGTTTGGATCTCGGCGACCATCGCCGCGAGATCGCTCAACGTGCCGCTGCTGCCGATCGCCATGCGCGGCGCGTAGTGGGAGATCTCCGCGGCGACGGGCTCGAGCGTCGTGCGCAGGTACTGCTCGAGCGCCTGCCGTTCGCTCTTCGACGGCGGATCGGAGTGCACGAAGCCTTCGGTGAGCCGACCGACACCGAGGTTCAGACTCGTCGCCCAGTGCAGCCGGTTCGCGTCGCCGACCATGAGCTCGACGCTCCCGCCACCGAGGTCGATACAGAGCGCGGGGGCGGGATCGATCACGACGCTCGCGCGGATGGCCGCGAAGATGAGGCGCGCTTCCTCCTGACCGTTGATCACCTCGACGTCGATCCCGGTCTCTTCTTCGATCCGGTCGACGACGTCGCTCCCGTTCGTCGCGCTGCGGATCGCGCTCGTCGCCTTGGCCAGCACCTCGGTCGCGCCCGACGCCTGCGCGATCTGCTTGAGGCGCAGCGCGGACTCGACGACGCGGTCCGCGGTGCGCTCGGTGATGCGGCCCTCGCGCGCGACCTCGTCGCCGAGGCGGAGCATGTCCTTCTCGCGCGTGATCGAGGCGAAGGTGCCGTCGGGATGGACGTCGGCGACGAGGAGATGGAAGGAGTTGGAACCGAGATCCAGTGCACCGACCCGCATGTGCGCTCGACGATAACGGCGTCGGCCGCACCGGCCGCGCACCGAAGGCGCACGAACGCGCCGTGTTA